>NZ_JAJBUX010000077.1 GCF_020860125.1 Cloacibacillus sp.
GGCAAAAAAGGAGAATGATGCCACAATATCAGTAAATTTCGACAATTAAACCTGCAAAGGACGTGAATCCGTATGGTAAAACCTAAGACTTTGACGGAGGCTGCTTATGAGGATATAAAGCAGTGGATACTTGAGGGAGAGATAACCCCCGGCAGCAAGATAAGTCTTGAGGATACGGCATCACGTTTAGAAGTAAGCATGACTCCGATTCGGGAGGCTCTTACGAAGCTTCAGCAGGAGGGACTGGTGGAATATATCCCGCGTGCCGGCTGGAGGGCGTCAAAACTCTCAAAGAAAACCTACTTCAAATATAGGGAATTACAGCTTCTTTTGGAGCTGACGCTTACAGAGCTGGCCTTTCCCTATGTTACGGACGAGGCGATAAAGTCCATGGAAGAGGCAAACGAGAGGCTTCGCTATTTCCTTGAGACCCTCCCGAAGAAGGAGCTCCCGCGGGCTCTCCTTAAAGAAAACGATACAATCCATATGACCCTCTTTTCTTGTTACGGCAACGAGGTAATGACAAATATGCTCCAGAATGTGTGGGACTCGATGAGTTATTACCGAATGGTCATGTTCAGCACCGACTATTATCGTGAGATCGGTTATAAGGATCACGAACAGATAATCAAGGCGCTTAAGAAAAAAGATGCTCAGGCGGTCAGATACGCGATGGAGCACCATCTCTCCGAGGGGCCGATATGTCTCGAAGAAAATTTTGACGAAGAACTATAGACGGCACCAAACGACAGGCAGAAAAGGATGGTTGTAAATGGAGTCTCTGGTAATCAGAAAGGCGATGGTTTTCGACGGCGGAAGAGCGCTTGCGGGCCTCTGCGATATCCTGATCGAAAAATCGGTCATTAAATCGATAACGCCATATGACCCCGATATAAAGTTTGCGGGAATAGAGAGCATTGACGCGGATGGAAAGACAGCCCTTCCCGGGCTGATGGATCTGCATGTGCATCTGACCTGGAACGGCGGCGCGGACCCCGCGGAGGATATTCGCCGTGAAAGTGCGGAGGAGCACCTTCTCACAACTGTTGGCAGCGCATTAAAATATCTCGCGGCGGGGATCACCTCCGTAAGAGATCTTGGATCGCCGGAGGATGCCGCTATTTTCGTCGATCGGGCTATAAAGGCGGGCAAGTTCCAGGGACCGAGGATCTTTGCGAGCGGCCAGTCTATCATTATGACCGGCGGACACGACCCTTTTCACGGGATTATGGCCGACGGCCCCTGGGAGGTGCTGAGGGCCGTGAGAAGACAGGTGGCGCTGGGAGCCCCCGTGATAAAGATATCCGCGACGGGTGGCGTATATGGCCGCACGGAGGGAGAGGGGGTCGACGATGTCGAACTGTGCCAGGAAGAGGTCGATATGATCGTGGATGAGGCCCACCGCCGGAATGTGAAGGTCACGGCGCACGCAATCGGCGAAGCCGGCATCAGGGGCTGCCTGAAGGCGGGAATAGACTGTATCGAACACGGACACTGCATTACGGAGGATATGGCGGCGGAGATGAGGGAGAAATGTACCGCCCTCGTGCCGACCTTCTATATTTATCAGCATCTTTCATCAAGCGCCGAGGTGCCGGAGTATGCCCGCAAAAAGGCCGCCGACATCATCGCACGGCACCGTAACGCGCTGAAATGGTGCCATGAGGCCGGAGTCCTTATCGGCGCTGGTTCCGACGCCGGATCGCCATACTCCCCGCATCCCTCGCTGATGGAAGAACTTTACGCTCTTGAAGAGGGAGGCCTCAGCAAAGAAGAGGTCCTGTCCGCCGCTACGGGAAACGCGGCGAAGATAGTTGGTGTTTCGGAAAGGCTTGGCTTTATCAAGGTGGGTTATCTGGCGGATATTGCGATCGTTGACGGCAACCCCTTGGAATCGCTCTCAGCGCTTGAACGACCGGCGCATGTAATCAAGGATGGAGAGGTAATTTTTTAATGGAGCAGCATTACCTTATCTGCGGCAGGTTTTTTGACGGCGTCAACAACGACATTCAGACAGATGTAAAGGTCATCGTATGCGGCGGTAAAATTGTCGAGACCGGCAAAAATCTTCTGCCGCCGGCGGGCTCCGTGGTCACGGATCTGTCAATGTGTATGGTGACGCCGGGGTTTATCGACGCTCACGCCCATTATGAGTTTGTCGGGCCTGAGACCTTCAATTCATTCTCCGTCACTGATTCTGAAGAGATGAAGGCCCTTAATATGGCTTATAACGCGACCCAGTCGCTGCAAAAGGGTTTTACGACCGTGAGGATCACCGGCACTGCATTTCGGGGCTTTGGCTGCGTCGACGTAAAGAGGGCTGTCGAGAGGGTTTTTTTTCCCGCCTCAAGGATGATCGTCGCTCCGCATGCGCTGGGTACTCCTGGAGGACATTGGGATTTTTCAATTTTTCACGGCAACGCCAACCCGTTTATCTCTGATTTTATGGAGCAGCCCTATGCGATCGGCACCGGGGCGGATATGTTTAAATACCTTGTCCGCAAACAGATAAAATATGGAGCCGATTTCATCAAGATCATGGCGGCTGGCGGCTTTGCCTCTCCGGGTGACGACCCCGGGGAGATGCAGCTTGACCGCGATGAAATCAAGGCGATCATCGATACGGCCCATCTTGCTAAAAAAACGGTAATTGCCCACGCCTATACCGCGGAATCGATCGACCTGCTTATTGAGTTGGGAATAGATGAAATAGAGCATGGCACGCTGATGAACGGGAGAACGGCGCAGAAGATGGTGGAAGCGGATGTGAAGTATGTGCCGACGCTCTTCTCGCTGATGCCTCCTGACGATGATATAGACCCTTCGAAGCTGCCGCCAAAAAGCGAGGCTTTTATCAGAAAATTGGTGAAATATGACGGGCAGTTGAAGGAGAGCCGCGAAGTCGTTATAGATTTAGTGAAAAGCGGCGGCATCAAGATCGGCCTTGGCTCGGATATCGTCGGTATCTATCCAAATCACGACGGTTGGCGGGAGTTCAAAGCATGGGTAGACCTTGGAATACCGCCGATGAGGGCGCTCTTTGCCGCGACGAGCGTCAACGCGGATATCGTCGGCCGTCCTGACCTTGGCGCTCTCGTGCCGGGAAAGACGGCTAACATCGCGGCCTGGAAACGGGATCTTCTCTCTGATCCCAGAGCGGCCTCGGAGTGTGCCTTTGTCATGAAAGAGGGGAAGATTTACAAGAATATAAATTGAACTCTGTCACCATAAGCGGCCGTTGTTTTTCTGCCTGTGCCGCTTATGGTTTCGCCCTGGTGTTAACGCCGTTCCAATCACGAAGGCGGCCGCTTTTTATAAAGCGTCGAAGATTATCTTTGCCGCTATCGCGAGCAGGACGCCGCCGCCGAGGTATTCGGCCTTTTTGCCGAAGGCGGTTCCGAAGCGTTTGCCGACAAGCGCGCCTAATATTGAGAGGGAAAAAGTAATGATCCCGGCGAGTATGGCGAGGATCAGCGCCGAACCGCCGGTGCTTTCGATAGAAAAGCCCACCGCGAGGGCGTCAAGCGAGGTGGCGAAGGCCAGCATGGTGACGTTTCTTAAGGTCACCGTCATGCAGCTGCCGCCGCCCTTTTCACAGTCCCGCGCCTCCCTTATCATGTTGACCGCCACCCATATTATGAGCGCCGCGGCGATCCACGGCGTCCAGCTGTCGAAGAAGCCGCTCAGGTGTTCCGCGATCTCTCCGCCGAGCAGAGGCATGAAGAGCTGGAAGAGGCCGAAGGCGGCGCCGAGGATGAGTGCCTCGCGCAGCCGCAGCCGTTCATGACAGAGACCGATACAGATCGAGACGGAAAAGGCATCCATCGCAAGCGACGCCGCGGTTGCCGCCGAGGCTAGATATTCTCCGAACATCGCTAACCGTGATGCCTCCTGAGCCAGCGTTTCCGGTACAGGTCGCAGATTGAGACGAATAGCACAAGCACGAGCGGTCCGACGAATATCCCCAGGAAGCCCCAGACCATCACCCCGCCGAAGAGTCCCATTATTATCAGCAACGTCGGTATTTCACAACCGCCGCTGCCGCCGCTGATGAGGAACGGACGCAGCAGGTTGTCTATCGTTCCCACCACGAGTAGGCCCCAGGTAAAGAGGATCGCCGCGTTTTTAAGGTCTCCCGTAAGGGCCAGATATATGGAGCCTGGGACCCAGACGACCGCCGTGCCCGCGGGAAACATGCCGAAGAAAAACATCAGCATGCCGAAGAGCATTGGGCTTCCGAGGCCGACGAACCACCAGCCGATGCCGCCGATGATAGCCTGCAGCGCTACGGTGAGGATGATGCCGTAGACGATGGAGTTGAGGATGCTGCCGGTGCGCGAGAAGAAATCCTCGTTTTCGTCATGGGAGAGTGGAATGACACTCTTCACATAGTCGATGATCTTTTCGCCGTCTCGGATGAAGAAGAAGGAGATCATGGTGGTGATCATCACGTTGAGGATAAAGCCGGAGCCCTGTTCTATGAGATAGGCGGAGAGCGAGCTGAGAAACTTTGCCAACCACTGGGCGAAGTATTGCAGCACGGATTTCACCGCCTCGGAGTTTTCCAGGAACGAGGTCAGATAATCCGCGGCCCAGATGGGCAGCCAGGCGGGGAAGTCGAAGTCTTTGCCGCTGTAGGCCTGCTGTTGGATCTTCGCGAGAAGCCGCGAGAAGTCGGCCCCCATGCCCGCCGCCTCGATTCCCAGCGTCGAAAGGGCGTAGAGGATCGGAACGAGACAGATCAGCAGAAAGAGCGCCAGCGTAATGCTGGCGGCGAGGCCGGGAAAACGGTTTCGCATCAGCCGCTGATTGACGAGACGGTATATCGGCATCGATATAAAGGAGAGCATCGCCGCCCAGAGGGTCGGCGTTGATATCGGCGCCGTTATATCCCAGGCTAATATGGCAAACAGCACGAAAAAGATTATGAAAGGCAAGTTATCGCCTAAGAAATTTACTGATTCTTTATGTGGGCTCATATAATAAAATTCCTCTCGATGCTATAATAAGATGCGGAGAATATTATACATCAACCAGGTATAGAAAGAGGTGGGTGTTTTGAGCATGCCGGCGGAAAATTTGTATGACCGGGAAGAGCGTGAGCTTGTTGTTCCCGGCAGCGGCGATAGATCGGAAACTGAAATGTCAAATGAATCAGCACCGAAATCCCAGACAATCTTTAAAAAGGCGATAAAGGTCATAGCTGTAGGTGGCGGCGGCGGAAACGCCCTCAACCATATTATTTCGCGCGGTATTGAAGGCGTCGATATGCTTGCCGTGAACACCGACATCCGTTCCCTTGAGATGTCGCTCTGCGATTCTAAGATAATTCTTGGAGAACAGGTAACAAAGGGACTTGGCGCGGGAGCGGTGCCGGAAGTTGGCGAGCGTGCCGCGCTGGAGTCTATAAACGATATCCGCGCATACCTCAAGGGGACCGACATGGTCTACCTCGCGGCGGGCATGGGCGGCGGTACGGGAACGGGGGCCATCCCCATCATCGCGCGTGCCGCGAAGGAGATGGGGATACTTACGGTGGCGGTGGTGACGAAGCCCTTCTCATTCGAGGGGAAGCGGCGGCGTCGCTACGCCGAAGAGGGGATCGAGAAACTCTTCCCTGAGGTCGACGCGCTGATCGTTGTGCCGAACGACAGGCTGCTTGATATCTCCCATAAAACGACGCCGCTGATGGAGGCCTTTCCTCTTGCGGATGAGATACTCCGTCAGGCGGTTCAGGGCGTCACCGACCTTGTGACGCGTCCCGGACTTGTGAATGTTGACTTTGCCGACCTCAAGACCGTCATGCGTGGTGCCGGGCGCTCAGTGATGGGCATTGGAACCGCGAACGGGGAGGATTGTGTGATAAAGGCGGTGAAAAACGCGCTTGAAAGCCCGTTGATGGAATGCTCCATGCACGGCGCGAAGGGCGTGCTGATGAACATCACCTATAAAGGAGAACTGCCGCTTTACGAAATAAGCCGCGCCGCGGAGATCGTGGAGGATGTCATCTCTGACGACGCCAACTTTATCTGGGGCTGCGTAGCCGATCCTTTGATAGAGAACGACGTCGAAATAACGGTCGTTGCCGCCGGTTTTGACGAATCGCAGGGCAGCGTTACGCCGCCGGTAAAAAATGAAAAGCCGAAAGCCTCTTTTGAGACGGCGAAGGCGGAGACCGTTACCGTTGTCTATGAGGAGGCAGCGGCAGCCGTTCAGCCTGAAGAGGCGGTCGAAGTTACGCCCGCGCCGCGGTATGAGCGCCGCCGTCCGTTAGAGCGTGAGGCGCATATTCCCGCCTGGCTGCTTGAGGAAGAGCCGGTAGAGACGAAGGCCGCCGACAATAAGAAACCGACCACTTACACGAAGCCGTCTACATACGAAGTCTATGAAAATCCGACCTTCGTCCGCAGGGGGAACAGTCTGAAGAAACCGCAGTAATCAGTTCCCGCTTGTTTTTTACTAAAAACTTTATCTTTACGATATGTTAGGAGCTCTTCTCTATCAGGAAGAGCTCCTTTTTTAGTCCTTTGTCATATTCCATGTGTGCTGCATATATAGGTTAATAAAAATCAAATTAATTAGACACATTTTTATTGTGGATATTGTGGATAAATGGGAAGCACAGGCGAAAAATCCTGCCGGATGGTATAATGTGGAGGTTTCGAGAGAGAGAAACAGCCACGCTATTAAACGGAGGAATAAAAGATGTCCGTAAAGACAGACGCAGAATTTGATTATGAGATATGTTCAAGCAGGATAAGGCCGATAGCGGAGGCCCTCATCAAAAAATATGACGAACTGCACCATATAGACCCTGATAAGATCCTCTTTGTCGTCAATCACAAGAGCGCCGGCAGCAAGAAACAGATGACGCTTGCCAAGACGACGAAGATATCGCCGAAGTGGACGGAGCTGATTTACCAGCTCGGTTCCTGCTCCTATTTCTATATGATAGAGTTTTACGCAAAGACGACAGCGACGATGGACGAGAGTCAGATGGTGGCGCTCGTATACCGTGAGCTGCGCCGTATCGGACCGGAGGGCGAGATACTCACTCCCGACGTTCACGACTGGTGGCAGATACTGATGGGGCTTGGACGCAAATGGTTCTATCCCGACAGCACCTGTCCCAATCTGCTTGACGAGAATGTCGACTGGAAGAAGCTCATGGGCACCTATTACGAGGAGATCCACCAGGGAGAGTAGCGGCCCCGCAGAGCCCACATATATTTAATACAAAAACACTAAATATCAGCCATAAAACCTTCACATCGGCGGCCTATACTTTGTTTATGTAAGATAAAAACAGAGGTGGTGCAGATGATGAAGGTTTTTTTCGATAAGGTAAAGAGAGCGGCGGCGCTGGCGCTGATGGTGACTGTTGCCGCCGCCGGAAGCGCCGCTGCCGTCCCGCGAAGTCCCGCGATGCCGCCGAAAAACCACGGCCAGATGACGGGACATCCCGATCAGCTCCCGCGGCATAAACCGGCGCCGCATATCGCGCCAAAGCCCGAGCCCGCGCCGCGCCGTTATGAGAGCGCTTCAGGCAATACCGTCACCGCCCTGGCCGTAGGCGCCGTTATAGGCGCTGTCGTCGGCAGCCTCGCCGCAAATTCAAAATAGACCTTCTTTTTATCTCTTTCAGATAAAAGCTGGATTGCCTCAGTCTGCCGGGCATTATTTTCCGCCGCGGCCGGCTGTTGGTTTATCTCAGAGATGTGAGGAGGTGTGAAAATGAAATGTTTAAGCAGACCCGCGGCGGCGCTTACGCTGCTGCTGTTTGCCGCGGGAGGGGCCTTTGCAGCCCCTTCGGGACCGCCGCAGGGACACAAGCTCCCGAGGGGACCTGTCCCAGTGCGGATCAATAACGCCATGCCGGCCGTGCGCCAGAATGGCGGTCCGAAACCCGGCGGTCCCGGACAGCTGGCGCGCCCTCTGCCGCCGGGACAGAATCGGCCCTCCGGACCCGGGCAGGTGAGACCGGGCGGTCCGCAGATGGGCCCCAGGCCTGTAAGGCCGCTGCCGCCGCGTCCCAATATGGCTCCCGGCGTTATGAGGCCGCCGCTTGTCCCCGTACCGCGGCCGAATTACCGTGCTCCCGTATGGCATCCGCGCCCTCAGCCCTATTACGGCCCAGGTTATTACCGTGAGAGGGATAACGACGATACAGGCAAGATCGTGCTCGGTGTCATCGGCGGGCTGATTATTGGCGGTATGCTGAGCAGCGCGATGAACAGCTCGAATTAAGCGCCGTTTCGCCGCTTATGCAGTGCGAAACGCAAAAGCGGAAAGGGAGGTTTCTTATCCCTTTCCGCTTCCGTCTTTTTTGAAGTCTCCCGCGCCGCGGGAGAGGCAATTTTTATCAGCTGCCCAGCTTTATCCTCTCGTACCTGGGTTTGAGGCCTTCGTCGGCGGTGATGGAGAATATCTCAAGGATCGGCAGCCTGCGCCAGACTATCTCCCGGCCGTCGCTCATTGTCAGCTTGATGTCGCTGAGCCCGAGTATCGAGTCCCTGCCGATGTCGCAGGAGACTGACGCTCCCGCGGCCAGCGGTTCCGTCAGCCTGTTTGCCGACCACCTCTCCATTCCCGTCTGCGAAATAGAGAGTCCCGTTATATTACCGCCGCTTTTGTTGACGATCTCCAGCGGCGCCCCGCCGCCCGCGCATTCCGCGGCATGGAGCGTTCCCACCGGAAGCGTAAGCATCAGCGCCACGGTAAATAAGATAAAGAATTTACGAAACATCAGGATCATCCCCCTGCGGCAAATCATTGAAATCAACGCCAGCGTTCGCGCACCAGCGGCTCTTCGTTCCAGCTCAGCTCCGTGAGGAATGAGCGCTGCGCCATCTCCGCAAGCGGCGCCTCCAGCTCCGCCCGCATCGACAGCGGAACTTCAAGTTTCATCACGACGTCCGCGCCGTATTCGATATTGAGACGCTCCTCCGAAAAACCCCACTTGCGCAGCGTGGAGGAGAGCGTCTTTGAGTAGTCGTAGCCACAGCGGAGCCGGAGCGCGTTGTGGAATTCCATCTCGACGGCCCCCGCCTGTTCGACGGCGAGCTCCGCCGCCGCCTTGTAGGCGTCGATCAGGCCGCGCACGCCGAGCTTTATCCCGCCGAAGTAACGCGTGACGACGATCAGGGTGTTTGTGAGCTCGTGGCGCTTGATCGCCCCAAGGATCGGCCGTCCCGCGGTACCGGCGGGTTCTCCCGCGTCGGAACAGTGCTCGAGGGGCGTGCCGCCGCCGATGCGGTAACCCCAGCAGTGGTGGTTGGCCTTCGGGTACAGCTCGGGAAACCTTTTGATCGTCTCCGCCGCCTCGTCCGCGTCGAGCACTATGCGCACGGAGCCGATAAAACGGGAGCGCTTTTCGGTAAATTCCGCGTCGCAGTCGCGGCGCGGCGCGCGGAAGACGTTCAGCTGACCTGCGGCCATATTGCCTTCAGCCTGGAATATGTCGAGGCAAGCGACTCCGATACGACCCGTACCTCTCCGATGACGGGCATGAAGTTCGTGTCTCCGTTCCAGCGCGGTACGATGTGCATGTGAAGATGCTGGTCGATGCCCGCTCCCGCCACCTTGCCGAGGTTCATTCCGATGTTGAAGCCGTGCGGCTGCATCAGCTCCGTAAGCGCCCTGACCGACCTCTGGACGAGCGCCGTCATCTCGCCGAATTCCTCCGCCGACAGCGAGGTGACGTCCGCCGTGTGGCGGTAGGGGACGACCATAAGGTGCCCCGGGTTATAGGGATAGGCGTTCATTATCACGAAACAATACTTCCCGCGTTCGATGATGAGGCGTTTTTCATCCTCGTCAAGCTTGGGGAAGTTGCAGAAGATGCAGCCCTTCTCCTGCGGGTCGCCGTTATCCGAGTTTGAAAGTATATACTGCATACGCCAGGGCGCGAAGATTTTATCCATAAATGATCATCCTTTCCTTTGTGATCCATGATGCAGAGAGCAATATTTCGTTCGGCTGGCCCCGCCGGACGGGGCCGCCTAGCCTATGCGAATAGACATATCCTATCCTATCTGTTCGCATTTACACCTTCGTTAATTACATATATATAATTATATTGCTTTTAATGGTTTTGATGGAGCCTATATTATAAAATCATAATATAATAAAAACAGAGGTACCACAAAAGGAGGAAAAAAGATGAAAGTTAGCAGAAAAATTACCATTTTTGCGCTGATCGCGCTTCTCGTCGCCGGCGCGGCGCAGGCCGCCTTCGCGGAGACGGCGCATATGAGGCGCATCCGGCTCTCGGCCGACCTTATCAACAAGATGGCCAAAGAGCAGGATGCCGACGCGCTGGCCGACGTTATAAAGTCGGGCAAGGGTGTCGCCATCTTCCCCGCGGTGACGAAGGCTGGCCTGGGCATCGGCGGGCAGACGGGCGAGGGTGTCGTATTTCTCCGCCAGTCCAACGGCAGATGGACTGGCCCCGCCTTTATGGGGATATCGGGAGCCTCGATCGGCTTCCAGATCGGGGTACAGTCTGTGGGACTGGTGCTCGTCATCACCAATGAACAGGGGCTGCGGGCCTTTACGGGCGGCAACAGCTTCAAGCTCGGGGCCGACGTGGCGATCGCCGCCGGTCCGGTCGGACGTGACACCTCCGCCGCGACGGACGGACGCGCTAAGGCCTCCATCTACAGCTACTCAATGTCCAAGGGGCTCTTTGCCGGCATCTCCATCGACGGTTCGGTCATAAATCAGAACCGCGACGCGAACAAAGCCTACTGGGGACGCGATATTTCGGCGGCAAACGCGCTGAAGAAGCCCGCGACGGACAAATGGGTGGCGCCGCTTATCAAGGCGCTCAACAATCTCGTCAAGAAGGCTCCTAAATAATATTTAACAATATTTCTTAACGGTAAGAGTCCGCCCCCATCGCAGCAGGGAGCGGACTCTTTTTTGCCGTCTATACGGAAAAAGGGGCTGATACGGTAATTTTACCGCCACGTCCGAAGGCAAATTACCATCCCCGCCCTCCTCTTTCCGGAGTAAAACTATAACCAGCAAACAGGAGAGGGGAAATATAAAATGAAAAAACTTATCGGACTTTTCTTCCTCATGATAATGGTGGTATTCACCGTTATATTTGTCAACGAGGCTTACGCGGCGGAGACTCCGCTTTACATGAAGCGTATCGAGATGGCGACAGACCTTGTCAACAAGATGGCACTGCAGGCGGATGCCGCGGGAATGGCGGACACGATCCGCTCTTCTAAGGGAGTGGCGATCTTTCCCGACGTCGCCAAGGCGGGTTTCATAATCGGCGCTGAGGAGGGGCAGGGCCTTGTGCTGCTGCGCACGGAAAACGGCGGCTGGAGCGGCCCCGCCTTTATGGGGATTTCGGGAGCCTCCGTCGGTTTTCAGGCTGGCGCCGAATCGATCGGGCTCGTGCTGGTGATAAACAATGATAACGGGCTGCACGCCTTCACCGGCGGCAACAGCTTCAAGCTCGGCGCCGACGTGGCGGTCGCTGCGGGACCGGTGGGACGAGAGTTTGGCGCCTCGACGAACGCGCCGCTCAAGGCCTCGCTCTACAGCTATTCTATGACCGAGGGACTCTTCGCGGGGATATCACTCAGCGGCTCGGTGATCAATCA
This sequence comes from Cloacibacillus sp., assembly GCF_020860125.1. Classification (NCBI taxonomy): domain Bacteria; kingdom Thermotogati; phylum Synergistota; class Synergistia; order Synergistales; family Synergistaceae; genus Cloacibacillus; species Cloacibacillus sp. Next base: position 11,622 of record NZ_JAJBUX010000077.1, read on the forward strand.
GAACAGGGACCTCAACCTCGCCTACTGGGGAAAGAGGATGACCGCCCAGCAGGCACTTGCCGATCCGGCGACCAACTCGCGTATCCTGCCGTTGGTACGCGCGCTTGATGGCCTGATGGAAAAGGGAAAATAGGAAAATACAGCGCCCCGCAATAAAAACGGCGCTTTATAATATAGAGCGGCAAGGTAAAACAGGCGGCGTCCTCCACCTCAAGGGGGGGGGCGCCGCCTGTTTTTATGCCGGCCGTATCTAAAGCAGCTCCTCGAGAAAAATCTCCGCCGCCTCTCCGCGCGGGAGAGCCTCACGCTCAAACTCGTTGATTATGCGTCCCTCGCTCAGGATCTTGAAGTGCGCGCCGAGCTTTCTCGCCTGCGCGAGGCTGTGCGAGACCATGATCAGCGGTATCCGCGCCTCCAGCCTCTTCAGATGTTCCTCAATGAGCTCGGCGGACTTTTTGTCGAGCGAAGCCGTCGGCTCGTCAAGCAGGAGGATGTCCGGTTCAAGCGCGAGCGTCCGCGCGAGGCACATCCTCTGCTGCTGGCCGCCGGAAAAACTTGCGGCGTGCCGGTTTAAGCGGTCCTTTACCTCATCCCAGAGGCCAACGTCACGGAGGCTCTTTTCCATCTGCCCTTCGGCCTCGTCCCTTTTAAGGCCCAGCGTCAGCTCAAGGGGCAGGATCATGTTCTTCCTGAGGGAGAGCGGCAGCGGATTCGGGCTCTGAAAGACCATGCCAACGCTGCGCCGTATCCGCGTCAAATCCGGTGCCTCGCTGCCGTAAACCGGTTTCATGCCGCCCCCTATCGCGAGCCGCACCGTTCCCGTTCCCACGTAGCCGGCGAAGCTCTCGTTCAGCCGGTTCAGGGCGCGCAGCAGCGTCGTCTTGCCGGAGCCGGAACGTCCTAACAGCACTGTGATGCCATGCCGCGGAATATCGGTGGTAATGCCGTGCAGCACCTCTTCGCCATTGAAGGAGACGCACAGCTCCCTTATCTCAGCGCAATTTTCCATAACGTCAATATATCCCCTTCCAGCGGCGTTCCATGCCCCTCTGACAGAGCCAGGCAACCCCCATCAAAAAGGCCGAGAGCAGCAATAAAACCAGCGAGGCACCGAATCCGCGCAATAATTCGCTTTCGTCGGCATACTGCGCCGCGGTGTAATAGATCAAAAACGGCAGAGCTTCAAACTTTGCGGCAAGACCGGCGGGCAGCCCTGAATTCACGACGACGCCCGTCAGCATTATCACGGCGGTATCCTCCGCCGCACGCCCCATTGAGAGGATTATCCCCCCTAAGATACCGCACGCGGCGGCGGGAAGCAGCAGGCGGCGCAGCAGCTGATTCTCAGAAAAACCCAGCGAGGCACCGGTTAATTCAAGCATCGGCGGCAGGCTCTCCATCGAAGAGCGCGTCGTCACCACAAGCGACGGCATCACAAGCAGCGCCAGACAAAAAGCGGCGAGAGAGATGCTCGTCGTCGCGCCGGGCGCGAAGGTGTGCCGCAGCACGAGGATCAGCACAAAGCCGAAGAGCCCCATCACGATCGAGGGGACGCTCGCGAGCAGGTCGACGGCGAGTGAGAGACGCTCTTTCGTATGTCCCCTGGCGAAACGCGCGAGGTAGATGCCGCAGCCGATGCCCGGGACCGCCGCCATCAGCATCGTCAGAAGGACGAGACAGAAGGTCCCCGCGAAGGCCGGCCAGATACCCTCCCAGACGGGACGCAGTCCTATGATCGCCTCATAGGGCGGCGTATCGCCGAAGAAAAGCTGCCGCCCGAGAAGGGGGAATCCCTTCTCCGCGAGGAAAAAAATCAGCGCCCCGCAGGCTCCGGCCACATAGACAGCCCCTGCGCAGGAGATAACGCCGCAGATCAAAAGCCGTTTTTTCATCCTCTTTCACTCCCTCGGCGGATCGCTCTAAAGAGAATATTCGCCCCCGTGCTCAGCGCAAGCAGGATGCCGCCGGCGACGAAGAGAGAATAATAGGCCGTGCCGCCGACATCGGAGGAGAGTACGAGCCCGATATGCGCCGTCAGCGTACGGATGGCCTCAAAGGGCGAGACCGGGTACTGCACGGCGTTGCCGGCCAGCATCGTGGGGATCATCGTATCGCCCGCCGCGCGTCCGAAGCCCAGCAGCGCCGCTCCCCAGAGCCATTCCCTGCAGGCCGGCAGCACGACATAGACGAGATGTTCGGCGCGGGAGAGGCTGAGAGACTCGGCGGCGAGGCGGCTCTCCCGCGCCGTCTGGGCGACGGCGCTCTCCATTGTCAGCACCATCGTCGGCGTAATAAGCAGCGAGAGTACGAGGGCGGCTGTAAACCAGGAGAAGCCCGAGCCTCCCAGCCCGTCGCGTATCAATGGCACGAGGAGGAATACGGAGGCAAAGCCGTAGACGACCGTAGGTATCGCCGTCATGAGGCGCAGGAGCGACGAAAGCAGCGAGGCGCTGTATTTTTCGCCAAAGCCATGTATATAGCAGATACATCCGAAGGAGATGAGCCAGCCCAGGGCCAGCGACGAGAGGGAGAGCGCCGCGGTGGCCGCGATCATCGGCAGAATGCCGAAATCCTGCGTCTCCGGATGCCATACGGAGGTAAAGAGCGTCGGGCCGCTCATAAAAAGCCCCTCCGCGGCGTAGAAGGTTATAAAGACGAAGACGGTCGCCAGCAGCGCCGTCACGTAAATCGCCGAGGCCCGCAGCCCGAGCGGAGTATTTGGGGAATCTATCATCATAGGCCGCCTTTTATAAAGACGGGGCGCCAAGGTCAATTTTTCCGGCGCCCTGCAGGATTTACTTCTTCCGAGGAAGCGGGATGTAGCCGCTGTCCCTGATGATCTGCGCGCCCTCCGGCGAGTAGATGTAATCAATGAAGAGCGCCGTAAGCCCCGCCGGCTTGCCCTTGGTGTTCATGAAAAGATCGCGCACGACGGAGTATTTGCCGTTCGCGGCGTTCTCCTGAGTCGCGGTCATCCCAGCGAGCTTGGGAGCCTTCACCGAACTGTCGATATGCCCGATCCCAACGTAGCCGATCGCGCGGGCGTCCTTCGCCACGGCGGTCTTCATCGCGCCGTTGGAATTTACGACGTTGGCCTTCGCGGCGACGCTGCCCTTTTTGATCGCCTTGTCGGTGAAGACCTCACGGGTGCCGCTGCCGTCCTCGCGCACATAGAGATTGATCTCCGCGTCGCTGCCGCCGACCTCTTTCCAGTTGGTGATCTTGCCGGCGTAGATGTCGATAAGCTGTTCAAAGGAGAGCTCGGCCACCTTATTGGCGGGATTCACGACGACCGCTACCCCGTCGATCGCGAAGGGGAAGCTCTCGAGGCCGTATTTCTCGATCTCGTCCTTCTTTAGCGGGCGGCCGGTGTTGCCGATCTGCACGAGCCCCTCGCCGGCCTGTTTTACGCCGACGCCCGAGCCGCCGCCGGCCACGGTGATGCGGATATCGGGATTCGCGCCCATAATGCGCTTGGCCGCCTCTTTCATGACCGGGATATGCGCGGTGCCGCCCGCGATATCGATCTTGCCCTTCTGCCCCTTAAAAACATCCAGCGGTGAGGCCGCAAAGGCCGTGGCCGCGAAAAGGCAGATTACTGCCGCGAGAAGAATTTTCTTCATAACTGGAACACTCCTTATATATTTTTATTGTCCAATACAAAAGGCCAGGTCACAGGCCAAAGACCGGCAACAGCCGTGAGACCGCCGCCATATCAAAACGCCATATCAATGCAGGGAGAAATTTATTATAGGTGGGCCGGAGCCGTTATCCGGCCAGAAAAGAAGATCCGGCGGAAAAATAGGACCAGGCGACCGCGCAATGCATCCCGTGCATTTTATCAGCGCTAGATCACGTCATCTTTTTCCACCGTCCTTAAAATCGTTACATTATATTTACCAGTGTAATATCACACTGAACCGGCTAAATGTCAATGAGAAGTTTTGCTTTAAAGTTAAAATTTAGGCAAAAAAACAAAAGGGGAAAACCTTTGAACGAAAGGTTTTCCCTTTTGTTGGACCGAAAACGGCGGACGGAGTTTACAGCTCGGAGGTGCAGTGCGGGCAGCGGGTAGCCTTTTCGTTGATCTCCGAGAAGCAGTAGGGGCAGAGGCGCGGCGGCTATTCCGGCTCCGCGGGCTTCTCCGTTCTCAGCCTGTTGGCGAATTTGACGACCATAAAGATAGCCCAGGCCTGGATGAGAAAGTTGATGACGGTGTTAATGAAGGAGCCGTAGGCGATGACGGGGATATTCTGCGCCTGCGCCTCGGCGAGCGTCGCCGCGTGGCTGCCCGAGAGGCTGATGAAAAGATTTGAAAAATCCATTCCTCCGGCCAGCAATCCGATCGGCGGCATGAGAACGTCGTTGACCAGCGAGGTGACTATCTTTCCGAAGGCCGCGCCGATGATGACGCCGACCGCCATATCCACCACATTGCCGCGCATCGCGAATTCCTTAAAGTCCTTGAGCCAACCTTTCATAATGAGACCTCCTATAAATAATTACGGTGTTATAAAAATAATATAACACTGAATTGCAGCTATTTATGTGTAGTTAGCATTTTATATCAAACATATATGCGTACAAGGGATATTTTACTGATAAAGAAAAAAGGGGCGGAGCGAGGTTCTCCGATACATATACTGCCGACGCCACAAAAAGGCGAAGGGAAAAAAATCCCTTCGCCGCAATCCGAGGTTATTATGGCTTACCGCTGCACCGGCCCCGGCGGCTTCTTAGAAACGGTGATTATTCCTGGCCGGCGAGCTTGTCGCCCTTCGGCTTTACCCGCTCCCAGATCTTCGCCACCTTTTCGTCATCCCAGACAAAGCTGTCATAGGTTCTCAGCTTATTGTAGCCCCAGAAAACCCTGATAGTTTTATCTCCGTTGTTATAAATCGAATGCTTGGCATTGACCGGCATATATATAGCCGTACCGGGGCCGCACTGCTGCTCCTGGTCGTCTACCCGCACAAGAGCGGTACCTTCGATAAAATAGTACCATTCCGCCGCGTCTTTATGGTGGTGCAGAACATGTTTTTCTCCCGGGTCTAATTCATAGATGCCGAAGAACAGGTCGGGGCTGTCGGGGTCGGACAGGACTTTGAAGCGCCCCTTGTCCTCCGCAAAAATTTCCGGTATTCCCGTGTAGTCTCTCCAAGAATCTACTTCGTCTTCATGATAGAAATACTTCATTTTTAAAAACCCTCCTGTTGTGTTTTATTGTGTTTCAAATCGCTTAACCTATTTTGTAATATCAATATAGGTGCCGTTAAAACTCATTAATGAGCGGCGACCCTTTTGAAGGCGCTGTCGAGCATCTTTATACACAGGAACATCAGGATAGTGCCGATTATTATGTATATCCAATTCACCCATGTCCCGATACCTATTGAGAGGATCAAAGAGCCGGAGGCGCCGAGGAAACACGCTTTGAAAATGTCGGAATCGATCTTTTGCCCGCGTTCGTTAAAGCCGGGAAGCAGCGGTTTTATTGTATTTTCACCGGCGGTCATCTTGGAGACGAGGATCGTTGAAATTGCGGAAAAAGAGACTCCCCAAACTATTGGAAGCGGCAGTTTCATGCTGACGGTAATTATAGCTGTAATCGCGCCCACCAAGATGCCTGTGACGAGCCCCTTTGCCGTAGCTTTTTTCCAGAACATACAGCCCATCAGGGGGAAGAATATCGCCGAAGAATAGACATTGAAACCAAGACCGATAATTGCAATTATCCCCTTTACTTTAAGCACAAAGAATATGGAGAGCACTGCAATAACGACGGTTATCAGGCGGCAGTACAGAAGTTTCTGTTTTTCCGTCGTATTTTTAGGGAGGGAAGGCTCAACGATATCTACCATCGTGCATAATACGGCGGTCTGCAGGTTCGAGTCGATCGTGGAAATTGTCGCCGCGAGAATTGCCGCGAGCATGAGTCCGACGAATCCCGGTGACAGCACCCGTGAGATCAGAGCGAATATAGCGCCGTCTTTATTGTCTCCCAATACCGACGGTTCAATCAGCATGGCGGCCGAGAGGCCGAAGAATACGACAAAACCCGCAAGCAGCACACAAAAGGTAAAACCAAACATGCTTCCGGTGACGGCGGTTTTCTCGTCCTTCGCCGTGATAAACCGAGTTAAATGCGAAACGTCGCAGCAGGCGGCAAGTACGCCTCCCAGCAGAAAACCAAACCACCATAAATTTGGCTGCAATGAAAAATACTTCGAGGCGTTTAAGGTACTGTGCAGTGCCTCCGGGGTAACGCCGCACTTTGTGACCAGCGCATAGGGGAAGAGGAAGAAGATCAGGGGCATCATTATGCACCATTGAAGGACGTCGTTGTAGACGACGGATACAAGCCCGCCGATCGCGGTATAGGCGACCGCGATACATACGCCCAATATCAGGGAATATTCATATGTCAGTCCATACTTCCCGAACATGAGGTGCACAAGAAGGCCGATGGCTGCCATATTGCTGCTCAATATTGACAGGGACATCCATGTGCCGCCGAGCCCCACTAATTTTTTTAGTGTTTTTGACTCAAATCGTCTTAAAAAAATATCACCGGCGCTGCGAATTTCAATGGAATTTGAACACTTTTTGATCTTTCTCGCAATGCCGGACATGACCGCGATCCAGGCCCCCAGACTGTAGCACTGGCTGGAGATCAGCACGGACGCGCCGTTGACGTACGCTCCCGCGCTGTATCCTACCAGAGCGGAGGAGCCCTTCATGGTCGCTCCCTGAGTGCATAATGTCGAGAAGATCCCGAAGGATTTTCCGCCAAGAAGGAAATCGTCGCCCCCCTTTGTCTTTCTCACACTCTGATATATACCGTTAGCTATGATTACGAAGAAATAAAAAACAATCACCCATAGGTCTAAAGAGGTTACTCTTAGGTAAGACATAGATATCATCTCCTTTAATATTGGTGTTTTAATGCCTCTTGTTTATGCAAGCGGCAAAAGCAAAGTACGCAGCAGACATTTCCCGCTATTTTTCAGGGCTGATTTCCTAAGTCCCGCGGCAGACATTCCCGTAGCGGTTGGGGTTGACTCCGGTTATCTTCAGGAAGGTCTTTGAAAAATGGCTCTGGTCGGTGAAGCCGAGCTCGTAGGTTATCTGAAGCAGCGGAAGTCCCTCCGCCATCATCTCCTTCGCCCTGTTCACGCGGAGCTGGTTTATATAGGCGTGCGGAGAGAGGCCGACCTCTTCCTTAAAGAGCCTCATGAGATAAAAGGGGCTGATGTGGGCGATCTCCGCCAGCTCTTCGATGTTGGGCACGGAGGCGAAGTTATCCTTCAGATATTCCTTCACGGCAAGGATGTGCGACGATTTTACGATCATCCTCGAGATTGTATTGCCGGCCATCTTTGAGAGAAGCAGCTCCGAGCTTTTGATGATGTCGCTGATATCAGACTCGGAGCCCGCTTCGACGCCGCGCTGGATATTCAGGTAGCTCTCCCAGAGCGCGGGATCGGAGAAGCATGATACAGAGGCTTTTTCGTTCTCAACGGCTCTCTTTGCCTCTCCGGACAGGCCCTCTTCCTTGACAAAGACGGTCCTGTAAGAGCATTCTCCCATTTGTGAGGAGAGATTGAAGCTGTGCGGCACCTCCGGCCCCAGGATGAGGAAGTCTCCCGGTTTCAGGTCCAGCCGGAAATCACGGAAGTTCATCGGCAGAATGCCGCTCTCCACGATGCTGATGGTGTAGCCGTGATGCAGATGCGAGGAGTCGCGCGAGGGCGGCAGATTTTTCGCCGTCAAAAAGTCCAGGCATTGAAGCGGTTTTCTGCTCCAAAGTTTTCTGATGGCCCTATTTTTTTCTTTCATCTGCACGCCCCCCTTTTTTTGAACAAAGGCCGCCCGCCGGCATCGCTCCGGCAGGCGGAAGTTATTTGGCTACCTTCTCCAGCGCCTCAAGAATGAGGGCCCGGCGCTCGTTATATTCGGCGCCGCCGTCCTCGCTGGGATTAGCCAGCGGATGTGGTATCGCCACTCCGTGGACGACGCGGTTGCTTCCGAATGTATGGGCGATCGGGTCTATCGCCGTGATATGGGCGCAGGGTATCCCCTTGCGCTCCACCTCTTTGGTTATCGCTGCGCCGCAGCGGGTGCATGAGCCTCAGGTGGAGACCATGATCGCGGCGTCGACGCCGGCTTTGCTCAGCGTCTCCGCGATGCCGCGGCCGAAGGCTTCGCCGTTGAGCAGCGACGCTCCGGTGCCGGCGGTGGTGTAGTAATACTCATGCAGCTTGCCGATGACGCCCTCTTTTTCCAGGCCGCGCATGACGTCCACGGGCACGATGCGGTTGGGGTCGGCATTGGCGAAGCTGGTGTCGTACCCGCCGTGTATCGAGATGACGGCGCCCGGCTCGAGGCGCTCCGCGCCGTCAATCGGGTAGACGCCGTATTTGGTTGCGGAGGAGCTCTCTATCTTGTCGGGATTTCCCGCCGGTACGATGCCGCCGGTATTGAGCAGCGCGACCGTCGCCTTGCTCAGGTCGCCGACGGCTTTGGCGACGGCCACCTTCTCGGGAATGGCCTGAAGGTATTCCGAGGTGAAAGGCTCGCCCTTCATCTTTTTAAGAAGCATCTCCACGGCCCGCTTGCCGCCGTTTTCTTCGCGGAAAAAGTTGTTCCTGATGTGACGGTGGAAGTAGTTCTCTTCCGCCGCGGAGCCTAGCTCCCTCTTCTCCAGCAGCTTCTCCGCGAGCTTTGCCATATCTTCGAGCGCCGGTTTGATGGCGCGCGCCGAATTGCCCGTCTTGACGATATACATCTCGTCGCGGAACATCTCCACGGCGGGGCTCTCGAAATTCATACCGGCGACTCCGGGAATCCCAAGCGTTTCATGCGCCAGCCTGATCACATGGCCGCAGGCGAAGCCGTATCTTCCGGCGTAGAACGACGGTCCGGCGATGATGATGTCCGGCCGGTATTCATCGAGCGCCTTTTTGAAATCGGCGAGCACCGCGTCGGTATGTTCCGCGAAATAATTGTCGCCGCAGACGTAGGTGGCGCAGATTCGGGCTTTGCCGTCAAGGAGCTTGTCCAGCTGTGCGCCGGGGCCGACAGCTCCCGCCACCAGCTTCGGTTCAAAGTCGGCCTTGTCCTCGCCGCCGATACCCGCGAAGAACTGGTTTATATAGTGAAGGATCTTATATGTCATCCGAAAGCCCCCTTATATCCAATCCGCGGAGAGGCGGCTAATGCCCGCCTGCGCGCAGGAACATGGTATATGGATGAGCTCGGTGTAAAAATGCTCCGGCTCCTCCGGCCCGCGGCCGATCGCCGCCCTCACAAGCTCAAGCGAGGCTGGGTTTCCGATCAGCGCCTCAAGCCTTTCCGGTATGGCGAGCAGCTGGTGCGTGTTGCCGACGCTGACCATCGCGTCGCACTCCGGCACCCAGTCGGCGAGGCCGGGGCTTTTTCCGTCGCGGCCGCCGAGCTCGTCGGAGATGATGACGGTTTTTACGCCCGCCTCCTCAAGATTCTTAACGTTAAGCATAATATCCTCGTCTGGATTGCCGTGTCCCTCAGTGACGAGGACCGCCCCCTCCGCCCCGATGAGCTTTGCGAGCTTGGCGGTAAAGAGGCTCGCGCGCTGCTTGCCCTCCAGCGTCGTCACCTCGTTGTGCAGGATCACGCCGAGGAAGCGGAGACGTTTCCCGTGCTGCTCGAAAAATTCCTCGATCACGGGGCTGTTCTGCACCTCGTACATATACTGCTTGTCCGAACATACGGTGCAGTGGGCGCCGAGGAAGGTCGTCACCGCTCCGTCGAGAATCTCGTTGGGGTGTAGCATCGTCGGGATCATCGTCGTTCCCGCGAGCTGCCCGTAGACGTGGAAGTCGATTATCTCGGGATTCTGTCCCAGCATCTGCATCACATAAACGACGCCTGGCAGCTTTTCGTCTGCCGGCGCCAGTTCATAACGCCTGACCTCGTCGGCTTTGATATCCGCGCAGCGTTCCGCGAGATAGGCGGCGAGTCGGAAAGAGGCGAAGCGGCAGGCCTCGTCCGTTGAAAGAGTCTCATCCTTGAGCCTCTCCGGCCTCACATGGGCCTCCAGCACCAGATTGAAGGTCTTTGAAAATGGCGTATATTCGGCGGCGGGACCGCTCATATCCACGAGTCCGCCCGTGCGGCACTTTAAGCCTTCGTCGCCGCTTTCGGTCACTAGCACCGCGCAGTTTTTCAGCGCCAGCGTCGCGCCGATACCGGCCTGTTTCATCCCGCCGACAATGCCGGGAAAGACCGCGCCCTCCGAAGAGAGCTTGCACCTTGGCTCGATGGCGGCCTTGACCGGGATGATCCTGACATTCTCTCCGGGGCGTGCGATATGCAGAGAAAAGCCCGCAACCACGGGAAAGTCACCGCATGACGCTATGGCCTCGTCCCTATTGACATAAAGGACGCCGTCTTTGACGGTGGTCTTTTCTCCCCACTCAAGGCCCCTGATGTTTATCTTATGAAGATCTAGTTTCAAAACGACCCTCCCCTTTTCTATGCTCCCGCCATGCCGGCGTATGACGAAAGACACCGTTATAAGAACTCCGCTACTATATTAAAGTACGGGGACGGCCGAGGTCTTGTAAAAAAATGCAATAAAAATAATAGATGAAACAATTTTTTATAGACGGGCAAAAAATTTTTAATAAATCTATCTTATTGCAGGCAGAGGACTATCGTGATGGCCTAACAGGGGCTTTTATACGAGGTAATTAATAAAATAAAAGATATTATCTTAATATTAAATGAAGTATAGATAAAAGAAGAGAGATTTCTCTTCTTTTATCTATCCGTTACACCCGGTACAACCGCCGCAGGCGTCGGTGCGGAGGCCGGAACAGCCCTCCGGTTTTGCCCCGGGACGCGGCCCGTGATGGCAGCCTCCGCCCTCCGTCATCATCTCGTATACCGGCAGGTAAATAGAAATGATGGCTTCGACATTCTCACGGCAGCCGCGCCCTGAGGGGTTGCGCGACGCGCATTCGTTGTCCTCGCAGAGCGGCACGGCCTTGGCCATCGCCTCGTAGCTGTGAGCGCCCTCCATCATCGCGTTGAGGATCATATTTTTCGTGGTTCCCGTGACGGTGCAGACGGGCGTGTCGGCCCGCGCGTCGCGCCAGAGACTCTCCAAATCTATCATAAAACTCATTCCCTTCCTGTGTTTTTTCTATTATAGCCTATCGGCGGTATGGGTTGACCCGCAGCTCCATAACCTTTATAAATATGAGACCGGTAACCGCCATAAAAGGAGGCGAACTCAGTGATCAAGACAGAACGGCTCATAATGCGCAAAATAACCGCGGATGATTTTGAGGCCGCGTCACGGATACTTGGCGACGCGCAGGTGATGTATGCCTGGGAACACGGCTTCTCCGAGGATGAGGTGCGCTCGTGGCTCGGCGAAAACGCGACGAGATATGAGCGCGACGGATTCAGCTTCCTCGCGGCGGTCGAGAGATCCAGCGGCGAAATAATCGGCTTCATCGGCCCCCTTGTCGAGACCATAGAGGGATGCCGCCATTTTGGCATCGCCTACATATTAGGCAGAGAACGCTGGGGCTTGGGCTACGCCACGGAGGGAGCGCGGGCCTCCCTCGCCTATGCCTTTGAGCGTCTGGGGGCGGAACGGGTGATCGCCGAGATTCGGCCGGAGAACGCGGCCTCGCGCCGTGTCGCCGAGCGCCTCGGCATGAAAACGGCGGGCCGCTTTATAAAACATTACCGGGGAAAAGATATGCCGCACCTGATTTATGCAATCTCAAAAGAGGAGTGGGCGGCCTCCGGTCAGACGCCGCCAGCTCCCGAGTCGGCTTAAATATCCTCCGTCAGCGAGCAGATGGGGACCTTATCGATCACCTTGAAGCCGTAATTGATATAAAAGGGCAGCCCCGCCTCCGTCGCGAGAAGCACGAGCGGCTTGCCCTTATGCGCGAGCGCCGCTGTGAGCCCCTCCATCAGGCGCGCGGCGAAGCCGTGGCGGCGGTGTTCCGGCAGCGTGGCGAAATAATAGAGGCCTACTGTCCCGGCAGTCTCGTGGATGAGCGCCGTTGAAAGATACCCCCCGTCGCTCTCGAGCGCGAAGGCCGAGTTGGCCTTGTGCGTGGCAAGATAGGCCCCGTACCTTTTGTAAGAATCCACGCCGGCAGAGGCTTCCCCGCCGAAGGCGTACCAGGCGGCCTCGCCCCATCTCAGTGCCTCATTCTCCGTTATCCGCGAAATATCCTTCGGCAGCTCACCGGCGCGCATGCTTTCCGCGGGAAGGTACATCGAAGTGTATATCCGACGGCGCAGCAGCCCGCGCTCCTCAAATATCTGCGCGAGGCTGTAGGGTGTCTGCGGCAGCCAGGGAGCGACGAACTCCGCTCGGCGATTGCTGAAAAATGAGAGCGCCGCCGAGACGTCTTCATTCTCAGCGCCCGCGCCGAAGATCGCGTAATTCTCACCCGCGTATGGCTGACCGCTCGCCGCCGCGAGCGACGGGGCCTTAAAGGGCAGGGCCGCGCCTCCGGGCGCGCCGCTTAACATCTCCGCGAAGGAGAAGAAATTTTCATCGAAAGCCTGCAATCTATCCATAAGTAATACCTCTCATATCCATATTTCATTCTATTATAATTAAATAGCTTAAACTTAAAAACAACAAGGGTGAATTACAGATTTAACGCTGAAATATTAGCAAGATAGAGGTTCGGCCAGCGCCACTTATGGCCTCCGCTACCTTGCGCGGTGCTATTATCCTATAATTCTAACCGACGGCAAATGTTGTCATGCTCAGGGAAGGAGAAAATTGAATTGAGAGAGAAAAAAAATAAAAAACCTACCGAGGGCGAGGGTTTTTCCCTCTCACAGCAGGGGCCGCTGGGGATATCGCTCAGGGCTCTGCTGGGAGCGGAAGAGGCGAAGCCCGCGGACTCCGCCGCCGCGGAGAAGGATATGGAAAAAATACCGCCGGGACCGGCTCCGGAGAAATTCGCAGCCGAGGCGAAAATATCAAAGGCCGCCCTGCGGCGCGAACGCGCGGGACGCGGCGGCAGGACCGTGACGATCGTGACGCTGCCGCAGGACTACCGCGGCGACCTAACGGCGCTCGCGAAGGAGCTGCGCAAAGCTCTCGGCTGCGGTTCCACTATAGAAGATGGAAAAATCGTCCTTCAGGGCGACATCATGGAGCGCGTGGAGGCCTTTTTCACCAAAAAGGGTGTAACGAAGGTGACAAAGAGCGGATAAAAAGAGTTTATTTAATTTGATTTATGCTGATTAATAATTAAACGGCGGTCGTTATAAAAAGTCCGCCGTCCGTTCATCTTTTTATAAAGGCCAGATGGGCGCCCTCTATATCAACGGCACCCACCCGGCCTTTAGTAGTTTTATTTATACTGTCTGGATAATGCTGTCTTATTTGGAACGTTTTCTCCTAACTATAAACAGCGTAGGCGCCGATACGAGTATCAGCAGCCCGGCGAAGTCCGTTCCGGCGCTGTCCGTGTAAAACTTAGATTTCGTGCCTGCTCCCGTCCAATCCGGCCCAAAGACCGTGAATTATCATGAATACACAGGCTGAAATAACCATTTACATCGCTCAATCCGAAAAATTAAAAGCCAATAATAGATATTATAAGTCTGTAAGCCATATTTTAAAATTAATCAAGCCTTATAGCCTTTTGAATATGACGCAAAGTCCTTCCATAATCAAGTTATAGTTTTTCGATATTCTGTTGAGGGGGGATAAAAGATGATAGGAGATGTCGTGAGAAAATACCGGAAGCTAAAAGGTCTCACTCAGCCGCAGCTCTGTGAGATCCTGAATATCCATCAGACCCACATAAGCAAGATAGAGCAGAACAAACGCTGTCCCTCAGTAGAGCTGCTTGCGGAGATACGCAGAGTTCTTGATATACCGCTTATGGAACTTTGGCGTGATGAAAATACGGAAAAAGTTCTCTCAGAGAGCTTGCGGGCTGGAAGCCCCTCGACGGCGGGGGAATTTTGTGATCCGAAGACATTGGAGGATACCGTCGCCGACGTGATGGCGCAGCTTGACGACATCCAGAAGGAAAAGGTGCTGGATTACGCCCGCGGACAGCTGGAGGTAAAAAGGGCTAAGGAGCTAATAAAAATTTACCGGAACAGTTGATACGCGCGCCGCGTATTTAGCGAACGCGGCGACAGCGCGGAAAAGATTTTCTTTTATGTGTCTATCCTTATAAATTCTCTGATGGTTTTATTTCTGTATATCAGGTCCTCCCTAACGGAAAAGCCGCGGTTTTCCCAAAAGGCGTTTCCCATCTTGTTGCGCGCGAAAACGACGAGCGCGGCCTTGTTGATGCCCTCCGCCTCCAGGGCTTTGAGCGACGCCTCCAAGAGGGCGCCGGCAACGCCCTTTCCGCGCTCGCACAGCGCGACCGCCGTATGATAGATATACCCCCTTCTGCCGTCGTGGCCGCTGATGATTACGCCGATCACCCTCTCCCCCTTTACGGCTGCGAAACAGGTGTTCGGATTTCTCTTTAAATATCTCTCTATGCCCTCTCTGGAATCGTCGAGGCTGTTCAGCCCCAGCCCCGGCGTCTCCATCCAAAGGCGGTAGACCCCGTCATAATCGTCGGCCGTCATTTTTCTTATCTCCATAAAGGTATGCCTCCGGCTGCCGCAGAATTTGAAAATCACGACTATATTATAGAGGCTGGAAAGAATTATATAGAAGAGTAGAGGCGGCGGGCTATTTTAAAGGTCCGGCAAAAATATTGCCGTCCATACGGGCTTATGCGGGAACCGTTTCCGCCGGGTATGAAAAGGCCCCCGCCCGCCTCTGTTGCTGGTTTGGCGGCGAAGGGCCAGATTGTACGTTCTATGGATATTGGGCCTATGCGTTGGTATCTTTTGATACCGTCCTTATGCCTCCGCTCCCGCTTCGGCCTCCACCCTCACCCTCTTCGCGCAGAGGGCGAAGATCGCCGCCGAGGCGAGGATTCCAGGGATTATCGGGTGGATCGCGCCGAGGATTCCCGGGGCGGCGAGGCCGGTCAGCCCCTTCGAGGTCGAGGCGTAGGCGGCGGCGTACCAGGCGGTGGAGCCGAAGAAGCCGCCGAGCGAGCTGAAGAGGGCCGCGCGGGGACCAGCCTTGGGGCCGAAGGCCAGCAGGCCGAGGTAGGGGACCATGATCGCGCAGGCCAGCAGCGTCCAGCTGGTGGCGCAGATCACGGCGATTATGGAGCCGCTTTTGAGCGCGAAGATGCCGCTGCCGAGGGTGCAGAGGACGACGGCGATGCGCCATGACCAGCCCTTGAGCTCCTTTTTGAGCACGTCGCGCCCAAGGCTGCCGCTTGCGATGTGGAGCAGAGCGGAGGCGGTGGAGAGCGAGGCCGAGACGATTGCCAGCGCGAAAAGCTGCTGTCCTATCGCGGGCAGAAGATTATGCATGAGGGTCGGAAGCACGGTGTCGGGGTTCGTGATGCCGCCGCCGAGCATGACGCGGGAGAGCGCGCTTGCGAAGTAGGCTCCGCCCACTACCACGGAGAGCGCGAGCATCGCGAGGGGGGCCGCCTTTTTTGTCTCCTCCATGCTGCGCAGCGCGAAGTGACGCTGGATCAGCTGCGGCTGCGCCCAGATGCCGACCGAGGTCACTATCGTGAGAAAGATTACGTTGAGGCCGCCGGCGCCGCTGGAGAGGGCGAGAAAACCGTTGTCGGCCCCCTTGGCCGGCGGCAGCGCGGCGAGCTGCTGCAGTCCCGCGACGGGGCCGCCTACCGCTCGGAGGAGCGCGATCAGCAGCGCGCCGACGCCGATTATCATTACAAGTCCCTGAATGGCCTCGGTGTACAGCACTCCGCGCAGGCCGCCCCAGATGACCGAGAGGCCGACGATCGCCACCAGCGCCACCAGCGCCGCGTTCACGGAGATCGGGAGCACTCCCGCCACCATCACGGCCGCGCCCTTAAAGACCGCGGAGCCGTAGACGACGAGAAGGACGACAGAGATGGCGCCGAGAAAGGTCTGCAGGACGGGTATCTGGTAGGCTTTTGCCAGCAGCTCCGCCGGTGTGCGCGCGTCGAGCTTTCTCTGCCAGAGGCGTGTCGGCCAGGCGAGGAACCTGTAAACGAACCAGGTGCCGAGCCAGACGTTTCCGGCGGCTACGAGCAGCATTTGCAGCCCGAAGAGGTAGCAGAGGCCGCCGAAGCCCACCAGGGCCACGGCGGAGATGTAGGTGGCGACATAGGCGAGCGCCTGCACGACGACTCCGACCTTACCGGGCAGCAGCGCGTCGTGGCTGCGCGAGTATTTGGCGATGAGGACGAGAACGAGGGCGTAGCCTATCCAGAGCGGCGCGAAGGTGAACATTTTACCTCGCCCTCCTCGCAATCATCACGATAGACCAGGCCGTACTCCAAATAAGCGAAGCTCCCGCGCATACTACCCAAAGATCCGTTCCAAACATTTTCATTACTTCCTTTCACCGTTAAAATTTTATTTATAATTTTTTAATTGCCCGCGATATCAAAAAAGGACCGCTGCCCCTGAGGGCGGCGGTCCTTGAAGTATCTTTCAGAGTTATTACCTTATGCTGTCTGAATCACTTCGTGGAAAACACCGAAAACCCCGAGGCATCATCTGTGCGGGGATAAGCATAAAAGTAATAATAATAGCGGCTGTTATTAAATATTGCCTTTTCCATCGCGCGTGCCTCCTTTGGTTTCGAAAATCTTTACCACTTTTCGTTGGTGAAGTGAATGATACGCCTATATTATTTCCCTGTCAAGACAGGATTTCAATTTTTTGGGCCTTTGTTAATTGCAAAAGTAAAAGCGTCCCGCAGAGGATATGAGCATCGCGTTAACTTATGCGGATAAAGACGCGGCGGTCCGTCTGCGCAGGGCGCGCGCCGAGGGCGGCGAACTGCAGCTGAAAGAGCTGGAAGAGACCTTCGGCGCGGAAGCGTGAGGAGGATATGCCAAGGCCGAACTATGTGCGACACGCGTCGGCGTTCTCGCCGCGAGGGAGCTTGAGATCACGCGGGTGCTTTCGGAGGGGCTGAACCAGCGTGAGGCGGCGGAAAAACTTGGCGTCAGCCGGCAGGCCGTGTCGGAGTGGCTTAAAAAATCTGCCCGAAGGTGAGGGAGGCGCTGGAGGTGGAATAATGTCAGAGGGATGTCTGTGAGAAAAATAAAACGGCTTCACAAACGTCAAAAACTACGGTAAGATGAGATGTAAGTTATCAAAATATCCACAGTAAGAATACTTAATTAGGAGACAAAAAAGATGAAAAAGCGTCATGATGACCATATACTAAATAAATATATTCTTTTGTTCCAAAAACTAAAATTAAGTTTATTATATCGCTCACCCTATCTCTTACTTCTTCTCTTACTGTCACTTACACTAGTATTGGGCGCGGCGCGGAATGCCCCGGCGCTGACGAGTGCGGACGTCGTATATTACGGCAGCTATCCGCAGAGCGTAAGCTCGGCTGACTTTACGGTGGAGTCTATAGTTTGGCGCGTGCTTGAAACGAGCGGCAGCCGGGAGCTGCTGCTCTCGGAAAAGATACTTGACGCGATGGCATTCAACCCCAGTTACAGCGAGACAGATCCCTATGCTTCATGGTGGAGCGAATCGCTGATCCGCAAATTCCTCAACGGAGCGGAATATGTCAAATCGGTATCTGCGGACGTAACGGGAATAACCGTGATAAACCCGAAAGGTTATTCCTTCTACGAGAAGGCCTTCTCCACTGGCGAAGGGAGCGGGATAATAAAGGCGGCTCTGGACAACTCAAGTGTCTATAAGGACAGTACTGTTCCCCCCGGTCCCAATACAACTGATAAAATATTCCTCCTTTCCTACGCCGAGGCGGGAAATTCTGCCTATGGTTTTGTCGATAATAATTCGCGTAAAGCGGAGCTGAGCGATTATGGCGTGGCACAGGGAATCTACAATCATGCGGAAGGTAACAAAAAGTATGGTTATTGGTGGCTTCGTTCCCCCGGGCACGAGAAAAACTATGCGTCTTTCGTCGATAACTACGGCAACCTCAACAAAAACCACGTCTACGATGGGGCAGGCGGTCTTCGTCCGGCTTTCCGTTTGAATCTTGAATTTTTGCTCTTCACCTCTCCCGCCGCAGGCGGAAAGCATGATGGGCAGACCGCTTCGCTCCATAAACAAACCTACACCTCAAACGATAAAGGAAAATACGAACACAAACTGACCCTCGCCACAAACACCTACAAACTCAAGTCGGCAAACATGACTCCGAGTGACATTAAAGGAGGCCAAGACGTCAACATAACGCTTAAGTATGAAGGCGCCTCCACCGGCGTGGGTTATCATCTCGCCGCCGTTGTCACGAGAGGCGACCGTGCCCTATACTACGGGCGGATAAAGAGCCTAGAGGCCGCCGCCGACAAAAGCGGAACCGTCACCTTTGTCATCCCCGAATACCACGACGGCGAAGAGGTCTACATTTTCGTCGA
>NZ_JAJBUX010000078.1 GCF_020860125.1 Cloacibacillus sp.
AAGTTAACGCGACACTCATTTCTCTTTGGGGGCGCTTTTACTTTTGCAATTGACATGACAGACAACATTATTTTTCACCCCTCTTGACAAATAGAAAGTTTGGAGTATCATACCTCTGCAGGATAAATGAACTTTTTATTATTTTATTCATTCGAAATAGTTAAATATCGCGGTTTTTGTGAACCTAAGTAACACAAAGGAAACAAAAACAGTGCCGTATGATATAATTATTAGAATATTTAATAATAAAAAGTTTAATAATATTAATTATAATTAAAAAATTAACGGAGGTATCTTTATCATGACTGCAACTTGTATCGTATGCGAAGCAAATGTATCCCTTCCCCAGGACTGCTGCGAAGGCGAGCTTCTTATCTGCCCTGACTGCGGCACGGAGCTCGAGGTAATCTCGCTTGATCCCCTTACCGTAGAAGAGGCTCCCCAGGTGCAGGAAGACTGGGGCGAATAAAAAATGGCGACACTGCGCATTCTCTTCACAAGGCTCCGAACCGAGGAGAAGCTGCTTAAAGAGGCGGCGGAGCGCCTCGGTATCCCCTGCGAGCTGCAGAACGTCGGCGATACCGTCTTCGGCGAAGAGCCTTTTTGCCAGGCCGACGACGTAGTGCTTGCGCGCTGTGTCTCGCACAACCAGAACGAGGGCGTAGCCCAGATGCTGGAGACGCAGGGGATAACGGTGGTCAACTCTTCCCGCGTTATGGGGATCTGCGGCAATAAGCTCACCACCTCCGCCGTACTGGCGCAGGCCGGCGTCCCTCAGCCGAAATTCCTCGTCGCCTTCACCCCCGAGGGAGCGCTTGAAGCGGTGGAATCCCTCGGATATCCGGCGGTCTGCAAGCCCGTAAGCGGCAGCTGGGGCCGTCTGCTCGCCAAGATCAACGACCGCGAGAGCGCGGAGGCGATATTCGAGCACAAATCGATGCTCGGAGCCATCCATAATACCTTCTACATTCAGGAATTTGTCGATAAGGGCAGCTTCGACGTCCGCGCCTTCGTCATCAACGGCGAACCGCTCTGCGCGATCGCCCGTACGAGCGAACACTGGATCACAAACACGGCGCGCGGCGGCTCGGCCTCAAACCTTCCGCTCGACGACGAGACTACGGAGATCCTTCGCTCGGTACACGCGGCGATAGGAGGCGAGTTCCTCGCGGTCGATCTTTTCAAGGCGAACGGCCGCTGGCTCGTCAACGAGGTCAACGACGGCGGCGAATTCCGCAACTCGATAGCCCCCACGGGCAGGGATATTCCCGGCGCGGTGGTCGAGGTCGCCTGGAACAGAAGAAAAGGATAATTTTTATGACCAACTGCATCACGGCTTACGAATCAATAATAAAGTTTGAGGAAAAGTGCAAGCGCGGAATAAAGCGGTTGCCCTATGGGTCGTGGATTTTTGCAGCGTCGATTTAAGTTTGCCGACTGACCAAGCAAAGACACGGCTCGCCTCCAGAAGGACGCGGGCCTTTTTCATGCTTAAGATAATTTTTTAAGGAGTGTGCAGAGATGACAGAGAGGATTCCAGTAACTATATGGGGCGCAACGGGCTTCGCCGGGGCGGAACTTCTGCGGATATTCGCCCGCCATCCCCATTTTGAGGTCATAGGGGCGGTGTCCCGCTCAAAGGCCGGTATTTCGGTCGGCGCGGCGCATCCGCATCTGCGCCATGTATATAACGACCTTACCTTTATTTCACCGGAGGAGGCAAATTCACTATCCGCCGCCGCGGCTTTTCTCGCGCTGCCCCACCGCGCCTCGGCGCAGGAGGCGGTGCGCCGCCTCGAGGCGGGAGAGCGCGTAATCGATCTTTCGGCGGATTTCCGCCTGCGCAGCGCGGAGGCGTATAAAAACTGGTACGGCGTAGATCATCCTGCGCCGCAGCTCCTGTCGGAGGCCGTCTACGGCCTGCCGGAGCTGCATCGGGCCGAGATGGCCTCCGCGCGCCTGATCTCCGGCGTCGGCTGCAACGCGACCTCGGCGATCACGGCGCTGCTGCCGCTCGCAAGGGCGGGGCTGATCGAGGAGGCGCGTATCGAGTGCCGCGTGGGCTCCTCCGAGGCGGGAGCCAACGCCGACGAGGGCTCGGCCCACGCGATGCGCAGCCGCGTTCTGCGAGTGGTAAATCCCTTCGTTCACCGTCATATGGCGGAGGTTGTGCAGGAGCTTTCGATGGAGCAGAGCTCATTCACGATGGGCGTCACCGCCGTCGAGCTGGTGCGCGGCATTCAGTGCCTCGCCCATGTGACGCTGAACCGCCAGGTACGCGAGGCCGAGATATGGAAGCTCTACCGCGCGGCCTGGAATGGCGAGCCTTTCGTCTCCTTCACCCCAGCGAAACCTGCGCATTTCCGTATCCCCGATCCCCGCTTCGTCATCGGCAGCAACCGCGTGCTGACGGGCTTCATGCTCGCCGAGGACGGACGCCGGATGATCGCCGCCTCGGCGATCGACAATCTAATGAAGGGCGCGGCAGGCTCGGCGGTGCAGTGCGCGAACCTGATGTTCGGCCTTCCGGAGACGGAGGGGCTCGATATGATGCCCGTCTATCCCGCTTAGCGGCTGACGCATCTAACCGGCGGAATCATTGTTTTTAAGGAAAGGAAGTATACAGTTATGATCGGAGTTGTAAAAATCGGCGGCGCGTCGGGCAACAGGCTCGAGCCGCTCATAGATGAGATCGCGGCGAGGAGCCGCGCCGGAGAGCGCTGGATCGTCGTACACGGCGCAAGCGGAGTAATGAACGACCTCTGCGCCGCACGCGGGCTCGAAATACGCATGGTGACCAGCCCCTCGGGCTATCGCAGCCGCTTTGTCGGAGAAAAGGAGCGCGAGCTCTTCCGCGAAGCCGCCCTCTCTTACGGCGCGCGTATTATGGAGATGCTCGCGGAGCGCGGCGTAAAGGCCGTTCAGGAGGACCCCGAGAGCGCCCCCTACGCCGCAGCGAAACGCAAGGATTTCCTGCGTGAGAGCGTGAACGGCCGCATGAGGATTCTGCGCGGCAACTACAGCGGCACGGTGACGAAGATAGAGCCATCGCCGCTGCTTGAAGCACTTGAGGGCGGCTTCGTGCCGGTCGTTCCCCCGCTCGCGCTCGACTCGGAGCTTGGTATTTCGCTGAATATCGACGGCGACCGTCTCGCGGCACAGATCGCGGGCGCGGTAAAGGCCGATCTTCTCATCATTCTATCGAACGTCCCCGGGCTCATGAAGGATATCGACGATCCGCAGTCGCTCATCGCAAAGGGCAGACTCGCGGACTGGGATATCATCGAACACTACGCGCAGGGCAACATGAAGCGTAAGGTCGTCGCCTGTAAAGAGGCTCTGGAGCTCTCGATACCCAACGTCTACCTCGCGGACGGCCGCGTGGCAAATCCCCTGGCAAACGCGATGGAGGGACATTCGACATGGCTGGTACGTTAAGCAGGCTCTACGGCGGGCGCGGCATCGCGCTCACACACGGCGAGGGCGCCTATGTATGGGACGGCGGCGGCCGCCGCTACATCGACTTTTTCAACGGACACGGGGCGGCGCTCTTCGGCCACGCCAATCCGGTGCTGATGGAGGCGCTGAGCGAGGCCTCCCGCGGCGTCTGGAGCTGCGGCGCGGGATATGAATCGCCGGTACGCGAGGAGCTGGCCGCCATCCTCGGCGGTGAGCTAGGCGACGGTATGGTATTTTTATGCAACAGCGGCACCGAAGCGATCGAGGGAGCTCTTAAACTCGCGGCGGCGCTGGGCGGCAAACGCCATGAGATAATAGCCTGCCGCCGGGGCTTCCACGGCAGGAGTTGCGGCGCGCTCGGGCTCACCTTCAACCCGAAGTACCGCGCCCCCTTCGCTTCCCTAATCCCTGCGGCGAAGCATTACGCTCCGGAGGATATTCCCGCGAAGATCAGCAACGAGACGCTCGCGGTATTCATAGAACCGGTTCAGGGAGAGGGCGGCGTCTATCCCATTCCGGAGGAGGTGGGGCGCGCCGTCACCGAAAGCTGCCACGCGCATGGCGTACTGCTGATCGCCGACGAGGTGCAGAGCGGACTCGGCCGCTGCGGCTCATTCTTCGCCTCTCCGGCGAGGGGGCTCGCCCCCGATATTATCTGCCTCGCCAAGGGGCTCGCGGGCGGCATGCCGGCGGGAGCCGTGATCTGGCGCGGCGAGCTTGGAGATTTTCCGCCGCATTCCCACGGCTCGACATACGGCGGCAACGAACTGACCGCGCGCGTCTCACTCGCCGCTTTGAAATATATAAAAGAAAATGATCTCTGCGCCCACGCCGCGAAGGTCGGCGCTTTCATCCGAGAGGAAATCACACGGAGAAATATCCCCCTCGTCAGCGACGTGCGCGGCGCCGGGCTGCTGATCGGCGTTGAAACGGAGATACCCTCACAGGATATCGTTAAGGCGCTGCAGGAAGACGGCCTGCTCTCGCTCGCCGCGGGACCGCGCGTCGTGCGTTTCCTCCCCTCCTTCGCGGTCACGGAGGAGACGGCGCGCGAGGCGATAGACATCTTTGAAAAGACAATGAACGGCATTCAGGCTCAGCGCAGAGCCGGACACACACAGCCGGAGGGCAGATAGATGCGCCTGCCTGAATCGGTCGGACTTCTCGTGGATATCGTCGCCGTACCAAGCCCGACCGGACACGAGGAGGACGCGGCGCGGATGCTCGCCGACCGCCTGCCGCGCTTCGGCTGGGAGACCTCGCACCTAGACGGCGCCGGTTCGGTGATCGCCACGCGCGGCAACGGCGATAAGGAGCTCGTGCTGCTCAGCCATATCGACACAGTCCCCGGCGGCCCCAAGCTCTTCGTCAATGAAGAGAGGATCGAGGGACGTGGTTCAGTCAACGCTAAGAGCCCCTGCTGCGCCCTCGCGGTAGGCGGCGGCGCCGTCGAAGTGCCTGAAGACTGGCGCATCACGTTTGTCGCCGCCGTCGGCGAGGAGATCGATTCGCGCGGCGCCCGTTTCCGTATGCCGCTCCACGAACCGGCGGCCCTCGTCGTCGGCGAGCCAACTGGCAGTAACGGCGTCGCCCTCTCATACCGCGGGCGCATCCTCTTCTCCTTTATCGCGGAGGACAGCGGCGCGCACCGCTCCGGCAGCCCCGGACCGATGTCTGATACCGTGCTTGCCGCCGCCTCGATGATGCAGATAACGGAGAATATGGGCAAGGGTTATTCGATAGCGATCATGGAGATGGAGGGACATGAGGCGGGGAAACGCTCCGCCTCCATCACGATGGACCTGCGCACTCCCATCGGCGCGCAGCAGGACGAGCTGGAGCTGAGGCTCAGCGAGACGGCGGCCGCCTTCAGCGTCGGCCTGAAGGTGATCGAATATGTGCCGCCGCATGAGGTACATAAGTCTGACCCCGTCATACGCGCCTTCCGTACGGCGATACGCGACGTCACGGGCGAGCCGCCGCGAGTGCTTGCGAAGCAGGGCACCTGCGACTTCAACGTGCTCTCCACCTGGGGCTGTCCGATGGGAGCCTTCGGCCCCGGAGACTCAAAATACGACCACAGCTCTAACGAGCAGATCGAGATAAAGGAATTCCTGCGCGGCGTAGAGGTCGTGAAGGGCGCCCTGCCGAAAATAATGGCGGCGATAGAGTAAGCGGAGCTTACCTCTTGGCGTTGGCGGAGAATGCGAATACGGTGTTTTCCCCGTCACAGTTTCCCCACAATTATGCTGTATAATAGACGGCACAGAATAAGAAGAAGGGGGCGTTTTGAATGAGACTTAGAAGAGGATTTGCCGCGCTTTTTGCCGCACTGACGGTTATGACGGCCGGCGCCGCTTTCGCCCATCCGCCGACGGACGTCAACGCCGTCTGGAATAAAGACAACGGAACGCTGACCGTTACAGCGGCGCATCAGGTAAATGACAGGACGAAGCACTACGTCATGACTCTTGTCGTAAAAGAGGGCAGCAAACAGCTACAGATGAAAAAATACACGGAACAGCAATCCAACGAAGGCTTTTCCGACACCATACCGCTCAGCGGTGTAAAACCAGGAACGCAGCTAACGGTCGAGCTTACCTGCAATATTATGGGAACGGCGGAAAAGACGATAACGGTCCAATAACGAATTATTACCGCTACAGTAAAGAGCAAGAGGAGGCGTATGCGCCTCCTCTTTTTATACCGCGATATCCCGGAATATATACAAGTGAAAAATATTTAGTTTTTATCCGTGACCTTTCCGTCGTACCAGTAGTATCTTGTGACAGGCTTCGCATCGGAGCCTACGAGCGCCTCGGCCGCGCCGAACCATGAGACGGAGGTCTTTACCGGATTTCCGTACCTTACGCGCAGCGGCGCGTCGGTACGCGGCCCGTATTCGCGCGTCTCGCCCGGTTTAAGCAGCCCCTCGAAAAGGACCTCTTTTCCAACGCTGAATTTTATCCAGATAACGCCCTTTGCACTAACTTTGATCAGCGGCGCAGCAGCTGTCTGGGCCGCCGGTGCGGGCACAGCGGCCGCTGCCGGCGGTTTATCCGGCGAGAGCGCCGGCTTCGCGGCAGCCGGAGCCTTGCCGTCCATCCAGCCAAGATCGACCGATGCTGGTCCTGGCTGCGGCTGGCTCTGGACTGGAGCGTCGGCGCTTGCCGTCTCCGTCCGAGCCTCCTTTTGATCCACCATCGCGGCGGTACCGCCATCAAGCGGCGTTGTCGCCTCGTTTGTGATCTCACCCCGGTACTGCCAGGTTATCCAGGCCGCTGCGCCGAGCGAAAGGATCACTATAATGTAGACCCAAATATGCGACCTGTGCCGGAATACTTTCGGGCTGCTGGTATAACTGGCCTCCGCGTCATCCCGCCGGTAGGCGCTCAGGGCCTCGTTTTCTTTTTTCGTCAGGCGGTCATACCGCTCCCAAAGGTCTCCCGCGTTGAGATATTCGCAGTACTGCCTCAGGAAGCTGCGGCAGAACGGACCTTTGGGAAGCCTGTCGAGCTGACCGTCTTCTATCGCCGCCAGATGTTTTTTTTGTATCTTCGTCGCGTTCCAGGCATCGTCAAGCGTCAGTTTCTGCGCCTCGCGCAGCTCCCGGAGTTTTCTCCCCAGCTCCGCCGATACCTCTGTCGCCTTCTTGTTTTCGTCTTCATTTTGCGAGGAATTTGCTCCTGCTGCCATGCAGCCTACCCCCTTTGTGCTGATCTGCGCATCTCCTTTATTACCTCCGAAGGTTCAGGCTGTCCAAAGACCGCGCTGCCCGCAACCACGGCGTCGCAGCCCGCCGCCGCTATCTCCGCGACGTTCTTCGGCCCGACTCCTCCGTCCATTTCGATCAGATATCCCCATCCACGCTCACTGCGCACTTTGGACAGCCAGCGCACTTTGTCAAGCGTCTCCGCGATAAATGACTGCCCCCCGTAGCCGGGATTGACGGACATCACAAGGACAAGGTCCGCCATATGAAGCACCGGCAAAAGCGGCTCCGCCGCGGTGCCCGGATTTATTGAGACGCCGGCCATCACGCCGGAGTCCTTTATCCTTTGGAGCACACGGTGGATATGCCTGGCAGCCTCCAGATGAACCGTCAGCAGAGTTGTTCCCGCGGAGAGAAACATATCAAGAAAATCCTCCGCCGGCTCGACCATGATATGCACGTCAAGAAACGCCTGCGGATACCTTTTGCGCAGCGCGCTGACGAGCGCCGGTCCATAGGAGAGGTTCGGGACAAAGTGCCCGTCCATGATATCCACATGGAGCCAGTCGGCTTCGCCTTTAAGTTCTCCGATGTGACGCTCCATGTTGAGGATGTCCGCGGACAACAGGGAGGGAGCAATGAGAATCTCCCTGCCATTTTTCAGCTCTTTTAGTTGTAACGGTCCTGCCATACAAAATCTCCTCCAAGGAAAATCGTTATGCGTGCCTCACCCGTATAGGGAACGTTCATTGAGATGTATTCCCCACTGTTCGCCATGCCGTCCTTCAGCACCCTTGTGCCGGAATCGTCGGTCATCTCTATCTTCAGGGACAGAGGCTTGGTGAGCGGCGGCACCTGGTAGCGCACCTTCGCGTTCTTGGTCGGCGCGGCGGGCTCCGCGGGGGCTGGTTTCGGCGCTGGCGTCGGCGCAGGGGCCGGCGTCTCAACTTTAGGAGTCTCGGTCTTTACAGGCTCCGTCTTCGCGGGTTCGGTCTTTTTTATCACCGGTTCTTCGGTGGCCGGAATCTTGGAAGGTATCGTCGTCGGCGCGGCCTCTTTTATCACGACCTTTCGCACCGCCTCGGCGCGTTCTTTATCCTGATCGTTGGAGGGGGGGACGTCGGGGGCTGCCTCCGAGGCCAGAGGCTCTCTCGCAAAGGTGAGATTCACCAGCGAACCGGCGGGGACCTTTGCCCCGCCCTTCGGACGCGACGAAAGCACGCTGCCGATGGGCATCGAGGTCGAGGGCGCGTCCGCCATTTGTCCCAGACGCAGTCCAAGCTGCTCTATCATCGCGATAGCCGACTCCTGGTCCTGCCCGCGAAGGTCGGGCATCGTCACAAAGGAACTCTCACCGCTCGTGCCGCTGCTGACGAGCAGGCTCACCATACAGTTAGCCGCTACCTGCTGGGGAGAGGCGGGATTCTGTGCAATGATCGTGCCAGAGGGTTTCAGCCTATCCGTGACCCGCGTTATCTTATCGACCTTAAAACCGGCCTCACTGAGCTTTTTGACGCCCTCCTCGAACTTAAGCCCTCGGACGTCGGGGATCGGCTGTATCGCGCCCCCCTTGCTCACGCGCAGCAGGACAACCTTCCCCTTGGAGACCTTTTCCCCGGCGGAGAGGTTTTGTGAGACGACGGTATCCGCCGGCATCGGGGAATCAACCTTGTCCACCTTAGCCAGCAGCCCCCTCTCCTGCAGCGCGTCAACTGCGTCGACGAGCTGCATCCCCGTGACGGACGGCACCTCGGAATCCTTATCCTCGATGAAGACCATCTTTATTCCGATATATGCGCAGCCTATTATCACAAGAAAAGCGAGTATCATTCCCCAACGGTGAATTCTGCCCATTGAACCAACCTCCGTTTATTTCCTCTTCGCAAGAAGCGTCATATAGAATCCATCGACCCACGGCAGCGACGGCGTGACCGTCGTTCCGTAAGGCTTGCCCTTTATCATGAATTTAGCCGTACGTTCGGTTGGCAGCTCGATAAGCTCCGGATGGCGGGCCATGACGTCGGCGATGACCTTTTCGTTCTCGTCGCGGAAGAGGCTGCATGTGCTGTATGCTATGATCCCGCCGGGAGCAACCAGGGATACGGCGCGTTCCAGCAGCTGCTTTTGCAGAACGCTGTTCTGCTGCACCTGCTCCGGCGAACAGCGCCATTTGCTCTCGGGGTGACGGCCCCAGGTGCCGCTTCCGGTGCAGGGGGCGTCAAGCAGTATCGCCGACGGCGCCTCGTCGGGAACTAGGGAGAGAGAGTCGCCCCTCTTGAAGGTCACCCTGTCCTCGGTATGCATACGCATCATCTCAAACCTGGCGGACTTTATCTTGCCCTCCGAAATATCCCAGGCCTCTATATGCGCCTCGGGAAGAATATCCGCGAGCTGTCCCGTCTTAACGCCGCGTCCGCAGCACATATCGAGTATCCGGCCGCCCTTCCAGCGTTTGGCGATCAGTTCTGGTACGAGCATCGACGATTCGCTCTGCGGCATGATCCGTCCCTCGCCAAAACCGGGAAGATCGACAGGGTAAGGATTAGCCGCCGTACGGACGGAAAATTCCAGAAAGGGCGATGCCCATCCTTTGCGCCCAGAGGCGTTGTATTCCTCAATATATTGGCCGCGGTCCACCCCGCGCGAAAGGCGAAGGGAGAGATAGGTCTTCATACCGCTCGCGCGCACGAGCCTCTTCGCCTCGGGAATCGAAAGCTCTTTCGACCACAAGGCGGCGGCCCAGCCGGGTACCCCCCAATAAAGGGCCTGGTCCCTGAGCGCGCTGCTCTTTTTAAGGCCTTCGATAAACTTCTGCGATTCGTCGGCAACCGTATGGAGCACGGCGTTGACAAGTCCTATATCTCTCATCTCGCCGCTGTTTTTTATCGCCTGCACCAGTCCGTTTATCAGGACAGGCAGCGCGAAATGCTTAAGCTCCACTATTCCCGCGATACCGATCATCAGCGCGTTCATCGTAAGCGGCGGGAGTTCGCGCGGATTGCGCTTGCAGTATTTTAGCAACACCGTCTTCCACAGACTCTGCCGCCGCAGCGTACAATAAACAAGCGTCGCGGCAAGTTTGCGGTCTGCGGGCGCGATGTTGTTATATACCTTTCTCAGCGCCTCTGAAGCAAACGCCCCATTTTGCACCTCTCCATATATTGTAAGAGCGGCCTCTAATCCCCTCATAGAATCAACCCCTTATCACGAGAGAAAAGGATGTCGCACAACATCTTTTCTCAACGACCTCTATTATACTATACGAAAAAGATAAAAATTCAGGCGGCACGGCCGCCAGCGGTCACAAGGCAACTGCTCCCCGTACGGGGAGCAGTTCTAATTTTATTCTCCTACGATTCCCGATCCCACAACGCAGGCAAAGCAGCCGCGGCAAATCCGTGAATGGCCGGCCTGGTATCGGTGAGAGGAAAAAGAGATTGCTATTTTCATCGCTGCTTCGCCTAAAAATACGCCGCGCGAAGGCTTTTAATCGCGGCGCATATTGCGCAGCGCGAGCAGACGCACAAGCTGCAGCACGGTCATCACCAGCGCCGCCACATAGGTCAGCGCCGCCGCGTCGAGCACGGCCTTGGCGCCGCCGAGCTCGCTCCCCGAAAGGGTATTCGTCTCGCTCAGCAGCTTCAGAGCCCTCGCGCTCGCGTCAAACTCAAGCGGCAGGGTCACGAGGTGAAAGACAAGCACGCCGCAGAAGAGCAGGATGCCGACGTTGAGCAGATTCAGCGAGCCAAAAATCAGCCCGATAAAGAATAGCGGCATCGAAAGCGTCGAGCAGAGCTGCACGCCCGGCGCGATCGCGTTGCGGAACTTCAGAAAGCCGTAGCCCTCCTTGTCCTGTATCGCGTGGCCGACCTCATGGGCGGCAACGCCGATAGCCGCGATGCTGCGGCTGGAATTTACGCTGTCTGAAAGGCGCAGGACCTTTGAGCGTGGATCGTAGTGGTCGGTCAGTTCGCCGGGGACGCGCTCGATTTTGACGTTCGCCAGCCCGCGGCGGTCAAGCAGCGTGCGTGAGACCTGCTCCGCCGAGACTCCGCTCATGGCGCGGACTTCACTGTATTTCGCAAAAGCGCCCTTGACCTTGAACTGGGCCCACATCGAGAATATCAGGGCCGGGATCAGCACGATGATCGTCGGGTCGAAAAACGGATAGAACATCCGTGGCACCTCCTAATCTAATTTCTATATATTATAGTCTAATTTGGTCAATTTTATTTGCCGACGCCGTAAAAATCAGCAATTTCATTGACGACGCGCTCCTGCTCCTCGGGCAGCAGCTCGGGGAACATAGGCAGCGCGAGCACTTCGTCGGCAAGCATCTCCGACACGGGGAAATCGCCTTTGGCGTAGCCGAGATATGAGAAGCAGTGCTGCAGATGGAGCGGCAGCGGATAATAGACGCGCGACGTTACGCCGCGCTCGTCGAGGAACTTCTGAAGCTCGTCGCGCCTCTGCGCGCGAATAACATACTGGTGGTAGACATGGCGTCCTCCCGCGAGCTCCGCCGGCGGTGTGATAAGCTCCAGCAGTCCCTTCTCGGCGAAGAGCGTCATATAACGCTCGGCGACGATACGGCGCTCTTCATTCCAGCCCTCAAGATGGCGCAGACGCACACGGAGGATCGCCGCCTGCAGCGCGTCGAGGCGGCTGTTTATGCCGACCTCTTCGTGGAAATAGGTCTTGCCCGCGCCGTGAACGCGGAGGTTCTTCACGCGCTGCGCGAACTCTGGGTTATCGGCTATGGAGACCATACCGCCGTCTCCGTAGCAGCCGAGGTTTTTCGTCGGGAAGAAGGAGAAGCAGCCCATATCGCCGACGGAGCCGCTGCGCGCTACGCGGCCGTCGATCATCCGGTGGGCGCCGATGGCCTGCGCGCAGTCCTCGATGAGAGCTATACCGCGTCTTTTCAGCTCGTCCTTTATCTCCTCAAGAGGACACATCTGCCCAAAGAGGTGAACGGGAAGCACCGCCCTCGTGCGCGGAGTGATCTTCGCAAGAATATCTTCGCTCTTTATATTGTAGGTAACGGGGTCGACATCGGCGAATACCGGCGTCGCTCCGTTGCGCGTAATGCAGCTTACGGTGGCGAAGAAGGTGAAGGGAGTCGTTATCACCTCGTCGCCCGGCTTCAGGTCGAGGGCCATCAGCGCGAGCACGAGGGCGTCGGTGCCGGAGGCGCAGCCGACGGCGTTCTTCACCTCCAGGTAGGCGGCGATCTCTTTTTCAAGGGCCTCCACCTCGGGGCCGAGTATGAAGTGCTGAGTGTCGAGCACTCGGAGAACGGCGACGTTTACCTCCTCTTTTACACGCGCATAGTTCCTTGTCAGGTCAAAAGACGGTATCTTTGTATTTTCTGTCATGATATTACCTCCGTTCAATCTTTTTTTCTTGAATCAGGCACTTCAAGCACCCGATGCGAATGGTGCAGATGCTCCCTCATATGCTCCTGCGCCCTCTCCTTGTCACGCTGGGCTATCGCGCGGAGTATCGCCCGGTGCTCCTGCGAAGAGTAGTTATCCTTCTCGTCGAACTGGTCGTAGAAGAAGATATAGACGTTGGTACGGAGCATGATGTTGTCAATATACTCGCAGAGCACATTGTTCTTTCCCGATTCCGCGATGAGGCGGTGGAAGGTGTTATTTGCCTCAAGAAAGGCGTCGAGATCCTTATTTTCAAAGGCGCTCTCCTCGGAGCGCAGCACCTCTTCCAGCCGTTCAAGCACACGGCGGTCCATACCGTTGCGGCAGGCGAGCTCCACGCTGAGGCTTTCAAGATATTCGCGCACATTATAGGCGCTTTCCATTTCGTTCACCGTCGGGGCCGCCACTCTCGCGCCGCTGTTGGGGACGATCTTGACCAGCCCCTCGTTGGCAAGGCGCCTCAGCGCCTCGCGCACGGGAGTCCTGCTCACTCCCATCTCTGTCGCTATCTTTACCTCGAGCAGTCTCTGCGACGGCTTCAGCTCCTTGCTGACGATCTTGCCGCGCAGATCGAGATAGACAAAATCCGAAGATGTGTTATATATCCTGGAACGCTGCATCATTACAAAATAATCCCCCTACTTGATGTTGCCCTGCTGCGATAAACTCTTCCTTAAAATTGCCCCGTATAAAATTTTCAGCCTCCGCGGTGGGCGCGGAGAATGCGTGTAAGAGCCCTTGACTCTCACTGTGTAGTACAAGAACAACTAATCTTAGCATAAAATCCCGTATCCGCAACATATCCCCGCTGCAAGTCGGCACAGGAAGATCCAAGCAGAAACAGCCTATAGGGCCGTCCGCCGATCGTCGCAGATCAAAAAATGCCGATTTGGCGTCAATGGGCTGAGTAATAAATTGTAATTTATCTCTTTTCCCACCCGAAGGAAATCGTCCGCTATATTGCCACAATAACAGAAAAATGAAGTAGAATATCCCCATGAGTAAACGACTGATAGTATTGTTTTTATCATTTTCCACAATAATCGCTTACGGCTACGCGCTCGGGGGCCTTGGGAGCTACGCGATGGGCGTGCCAAAACCGCTGCCGATCGCCGCGGGGCTCATCGGCGGTACGTTCTGCGCCTATCTCGCGCTGAAGATCTGGCGTCTCTATCTGGCGGAGATCGAGGCTGAGAACCAACGTATGGATGAGGAGCGCGAAGGGGACGAAGAAGAGGAATAGCCCTATCTCGCGGAGACTCCTCCTGATAATGGAAGTATCAAAACTGGCCCGATTCACTAATTTATTTTGCCATAGTAAACCAGGCCGGTTTTTTTATAGTTTCGCCGCCGCGCGGCGGAGCAGGTGACCGATGATTTTGCCGTTCTACGCGGCGGCGGACAAGGCAGCCGCCGGCTCTTGCTTATGCCTATTCGTCAAAAATAGAGACGATCTCTCCGTCCAGGATGCGGTTCATATTTCTGACGGCGCAGAAGTTGCCGCACATGCTGCAGGTATCCTCCCTTTCGGGCTTTGATTCGGCGCGGTAGCGCCTCGCCTTTTCCGGGTCTATCGCCAGCGTGAACATCTTTTCCCAGTCGAGCTTTTTACGCGCGAGGCTCATGTCGTGATCCCAGTCCTTCGCGCCCGGCACTCCCTTGGCGATGTCGGCGGCGTGCGCCGCGATCCGCGCGGCGATTATTCCCTCCTTGATGTCGTCGACGCCGGGCAGACGCAGATGTTCGGCGGGCGTCACATAACAGAGGAAGGCGGCTCCGTTCGCGGCGGCCAGCGCGCCGCCTATCGCGGAGGTGATATGGTCATAGCCGGGGGCGACGTCGGTGATGATCGGACCGAGCACGTAGAAGGGCGCTCCGTGGCAGAGGGTCTTTTCTATCTCCATATTCGCCGCGATCTGGTTCAGCGGCATGTGCCCCGGCCCCTCTATCATCACCTGCACATCTCTCGCCCAGGCCCGTTTTGTCAGCTCTCCGAGCGTTATCAGTTCGCCGATCTGCGAGGCGTCGGTAGCGTCCGCGATACAGCCGGGACGGCAGGCGTCGCCCAAGCTCAGCGTCACGTCATATTCGCGGCAGATGTCGAGCAGCTCGTCAAAGCGTTCGTAGAATGGATTTTCATTGCCGGTCATCTCCATCCAGGCGAAGATT
This sequence comes from Cloacibacillus sp., assembly GCF_020860125.1. Lineage (NCBI taxonomy): Bacteria > Thermotogati > Synergistota > Synergistia > Synergistales > Synergistaceae > Cloacibacillus > Cloacibacillus sp. The sequence goes on from NZ_JAJBUX010000078.1 coordinate 14,779, forward strand.
ATCGAGCCGCCGTGGGAGACGATATTCGTCAGACGCCTATTTTTTTTGAATTTTTCCGCCGTGTCACGGTTGATGCCGCAATGGACGGTCATGAAATCGACCCCGTCCCGCGCGTGCATGCGCGCGATGTCGATCCACTCCGCCGCCGTTATCTGCGCGAGCGGCTTGTTATAATAGACCACGGCGTCATAAATCGGTACGGTGCCGATCATCGCGGGACAGTTTTCCGTCAGACAGCGGCGGAATTTTCTTGTATCCCCAAAGGAGCTGAGGTCCATGATCGCCTCCGCACCCATTTCGACGGCGCTGCGCACCTTCTGAAATTCCATCTCCAAGTCGGTCATGTCCCGCGAGGTGCCGAGGTTGACGTTGATCTTCGTCCTGAGCATCGAGCCCAACCCATTCGGCGAGATCACGGTGTGCAGCCTGTTGCAGGGGATTATCGCCCGCCCCTCCGCCAGCAGCTTCATCAGCTTACCCGCCTCAATGTGCTCCTTCTCCGCGACCGCAGTCATCTCCTTCGTGAGGATTCCTCTGCGCGCCGCCTCCATCTGCGTCCGATATTCCACGTACCATCACTCTCTTTCCATAAATAAGCGGGGGAACACCCGAACCGGCATTCCCCCGCTAAAAAGACATATATGCTATCTTCCTACGGCGGCATTACCCGCATCAGGTGTAAGGGTCGAAGTTCGATTACTTCCTCTCAGCCTGCTTCGCAAGCTCCCCTGTATTGTTATCTAATTAGAGCATTAACAGAAATCTTTGTCAACTATGGATAGTCAAGCGATTTAGCCGCCCGATATAGAAAAGGAGGCCGCCCGCGGGCGGCCTCTCATGTACGGCTAAAGATAGAATTGTTACTGCGCGAGAAAATCCGCCGCGAACTGCGCCGCGAGCGCCGCCCCCATCGGGAGTATCTTCTCGTCGACCGTGTAACATTCGTGATGGTTGGACATCCCCGAGCCGGGAACATTTTCACTGCGTCCGCCAATGAAACCATAAACTCCCGGGGCCTTCTCCATGAGGAAGGAGAAATCCTCCGAGCCCATCAGCTTTTCAAAGGGGACGAGCGCCTCTTCGCCGAAGAGCTTCACCGCCGCGCCGCGCGCCGTCTCCATGACCTTTTCGTCGGAATTTATCACGGCGGGACAGAGATATTTGTATTCAAGCTCCGCGGTGCAACCGTAGCCGGCCGCCACATCTTCGGCGGTCTTTCTGATCATCTCCTCCATTTGCAGGCGAAATTTCGGATCGAAGGTACGCACCGTGCCGTCCATGACGGCCTTATCGGCGATGATGTTGAAACGCTGTCCCGCGTCGAAGGTGCCGACCGTGAGGACGAGCGAGTTGAGCGGGTTGTTCACGCGGCTGACGATCGTCTGCAGCGCCATGATGACGGCGGATGCGGCGGCGACCGCGTCGCGTCCCAAGTGGGGCGCCGAGCCGTGGCTCGCCTCGCCCTTGACCGTCAGCGTAAATATGTCGCAGGAGGCCATACGCTCGCCGTGTTCGATGTTCACCTTTCCGGCGTCGAGCTGACCCCATACATGCACTCCGTATACCGCGTCTACGCCCTTCATCAGCCCGCGGGCGACGGCGTCCTTCGCGCCGAGGGCCAATTCCTCGGCCGGCTGGAAGAAGAATTTCACCGTGCCGCGGAGTTCGTCGCGTATCTCCGACAGTATCTTTGCCGCGCCAAGCTGCATCGCGATGTGGGCGTCATGTCCGCAGGCGTGCATCCTGCCCTCGTTCTGCGAGGCAAAGGGGAGCCCCGTCGCCTCTTTCACTGGAAGGGCGTCGATATCGGCCCGCAGCAGCACGGTAGGGCCGGGCTTCGCGCCTTTAAGCGACGCAACGCAGCCGTACATGCCGTCGAAGCGCTCGACGGAGAGCCCCATCGCCTCAAGGTCCTTTACGATGGCCTCCGTCGTCTCCGCCTCATGTTCCGTAAGCTCCGGATGGGCGTGGTAATACCGGCGTCTCTCCACTATATAATCGTTGTACTTCGCGGCCAGAGCCTTGATGTCGGCAGCCATTATCCCGCCGCCCTTTCATCCGTAAAATCTTTTGCGAACTGCGCGTAGAGGGCCGCGCCACGGTGCATCGCATCCTCGTCTACGGTGAATTTATCGCTGTGGTTGGAGTAGGTGATGCCCTTAGACGGGTTGAGCGCGCCGATGAAGCCGTAGAAGCCGGGGACCTTCTCCATGAAGTAGGCGAAGTCCTCCGAACCGGTGAGGCGCGGCATCGTCGTCAGTATCTCCTCGCCGTAGAGCTTCACGGCGGCGTTCTTCGCGATCCTGTTCAAGTCGTCATGGTCGTTGATGACGGGACCGGGGAAGCGGTCGTACTGGAACTCAGCCTCGCAGCCGAGGGCCTCCGCGGTGTTCTTGATGATCTTTTCAAGCTGACTGTCGATCGTCTTGCGCAGTTCGCGCGAGTAGGTGCGCACCGTACCCTCCATCACCGCCTCGTTCGCGATGATGTTGAAGCGCTGCCCGGCGTGTACCGTGCCAACGGAGACGACGAGCGTGTTGAGCGGGTCGTTGACACGGCTGACGAAGGTCTGGAGGTTCATGATGATGGAGGCCGCCGCGACGACCGCGTCGTGGCCAAGATGCGGCGCGGAGCCGTGGGCGGCGAGCCCGCGGACGGTAATTTTAAAGTTGTCGCATGAGGCCATGCGCCCGCCCGGCTCAAGGCTCATGAGCGGCGCGTCGAAGACGCCCCAGATGTGCATGCCGAAGATCGCGTCGACGCCGTCAAGACAGCCCTTTTCGACGTAATATTCCGCCCCGTGGCAGGATTCCTCGGCGGACTGGAACATGAGCTTCACCGTTCCGTGGATATCCTCCCGCATCTCCATGAGGATCTTCGCCGCGCCAAGCAGCATCGCGATATGGGCGTCATGCCCGCAGGCGTGCATCTTGCCCTCGTTCTCCGAGGCGAAAGGCAGCCCAGTCTTCTCCACCGAGGGCAGCGCGTCGATGTCGGCGCGCAGCATCACCACCGGTCCCGGCTTACCTCCCTTGATCGTCCCGATGAGGCCGTAGTAGTCTGGGAAGGTCTCAACGGCGATCCCAATCGCCTCAAGCTCGCCCTTGATCGCCTCCGTCGTCTCTTTTTCCTCGAACGAAAGCTCGGGGTGGGCGTGGAACCGGCGCCGCTGGGCGATGATGTAATCGTTGTGCCTTTCGGCAGCTTCTTTTATGTTCATTTCAAGCCTCCTAAAACTTTCTCCGCCTGCGCTCACGCGCCGACGGAGTGTTACAGCTTAAAGCAGTCCGATAAAGATACCGGCGATAACGACCGAGGTGATCGTGACCGTCACAAAGCCACCGACGATCATCTGCGGCAGCATCGAGTCAAGCAGGTACTGGTGCTCTTCGGGGGTCTCGGCGAGAGCCTTGACCGACTCCTCTGTGAGGATGTAGTTCGGCGGGAAGCCGTAGAGCGCCGTCAGCGAGGTGGCGAAGGACATCTCCCAGCTTACTTTAAGGACCTTGCCGACAAGGATCGAAAGCACCGCCATGCCCGCGACGCCGATGACGATGATCGTCAGCATCGGACCGATGCATTCGCCGAGCATCTGCGGCGTCGCGTCCTTGAGTCCGGCGAAGACGAAGATCATCAGCACGTACATAAGGAATCCATAGGAACCGGCCTTATGCAGCGCGTTCTTCTCCAGGAAGCCAAGCTCGGTGAAGATGATACCGAAGAGCAGCGCGATAACCGCCATGTTGATGCCGGTCACCTTTGCCGCGAGGCTCGCGAGCCAGGCTGAGAACATCAGCTTCGCGAGGATGAGGGCCATCGTCGAATATTTCGCGGGGACCTCGGGGAAGATACGGTACTTCAGTACGTCGCTCGTCGCCATGTTGCCGACGGTGGTGTCTACTTTCTCGTTTTTGTTCACCTGAACCTCGCCGCTGCGGTACTTCGCCAGCAGGCGGCGGCCCTCAAGCTTGAGGCAGACGGCGGTCAGCGGATAGCCGAAGAATCCCTGCACCGCGTACATCGCGATCGCAAGCACGGCGGCCGTCGTGAGGCCCCTCTCCGCGGCGGCGCTGTTCATCATCGTCGCCGCGACGATGCCGCCCGTAAGCGGCGGAAGTCCGGCGATGACATAGGCGCGGCCGACGAGCGGGATGCAGATGAACCAGCAGAGGGCGACCATGCCCGCTAGCCCCGCGAGCGTGATGCAGATTATCTTCCACTGGTCAAGCAGCTGCCGGATGGAGATGATCGTCCCCATATGGGTGATGCAGAGCATGATGACGAGCGTACCTCCGAGCGGCGCGCCCATTCCCGCGAGAGCCACGATGTCCTTCGGGAAGAAGGTCCAGTAGCCGAAGAGGAAGAGCGTCGCAATGACGAAGACCGACGGTATCCATGCCTTTGTCTTGGTGCCGACAAATTCGCCTATGTAATAGACGACGGCAAGAACTAAAAATGCCACAATACTGCTCATAAAAAATACCTCCTATACATATAATTATTATGTAGGGCTATTTTACCGTATTTACCATTGTATGTACGTATTTATCACGTAAAAGTTTTTTAAATCACATATTTCCATTAACTTGCCGAAGCTTTGCATAAAATTTATATTTCCGCAGGAAAATTTTCCCCAAAATTGAGCTCTTTAGCTGTACAATTACAGGAGGTATGTGTTTGCATAATTCCCTTTGAATAATGAGAGGAGTTTTCTGTTAAATGAAGGTCACAGAGGAGATACGGAATTTTAAGGCGGAGTCGATCAGCGTCGGGGGTATCGCGGAACTGAAAGAGGCATCGCGCGAGGCGCGTGTCTGGGCGGTCGTCGCGACGGCGGCGGCGAAGAGCGGACATCCCGCGGGAGCACTCTCGTCGATGGATATTTACATGACGCTGCTCGGCGCGGCGAACGTCACGCCCGCGCTCGCGGACTCGCCGGAGCGCGACCGCATAGTAGTCAGCCACGGCCATACCTCGGCAGGCTTCTACGCGGCGCTCGCCGAATACGGTTTTTTCCCCGCGCATGAGATGGCGGCGAACTTCCGCCGTGCCGGCAGCCCCTATCAGGGTCACGTCGAGCGCGACGTCCCCGGCGTGGACTGGGGAACGGGCAACCTCGGCCAGGGACTCGCGGCGGGTGTAGGTTTCGCGCTCGCGGCGCGAACCCGCGGCTCGCAGGCGCACAGCTGGGTCGTCATGGGCGACGGCGAACAGGTCAAGGGACAGGTCGCCGAGGCGCGCAGGCTCGCGGCAAAAGAAAAGCTGACGAACCTCACCGCGCTCGTCGACTGGAACGACATCCAGATAAGCGGCCGCCTGGAAGAGGTCATGCCCGTCAACATTCCCGCCCTCTGGGCCGCCGACGGCTGGCAGGTCGTCGAATGTGACGGCCATGACCACAATGCGCTCTACAGGGCGATGAAGGCAGCGAAGGAGGCCTCCGTGCCGACGGTCGTCCTCTGCCGGATGACGATGGGCAAAGGCGTATCCTTCATGGAGAACGTCCCCGACTATCACGGCAAGCCCGCCGCCGGTGAAAAACTCGAACAGGCCCTCAAAGAGCTCGGCAGCGACGTCTCTCTCTTTAACACGGCGCTCGAAGAGCGTAAGGGGCCGCTCCCCAAGGGACGCCATGTCGCTCCGGAAAAGCCGGCGCTTGAACTCGGCGTTCCTCACACATACACCAAGGAAGACAAAAAGGACAATCGCGGAGCCTTCGGAAAGGCTCTCGCGGAGGTCGGAGAGCTCAACTATAAAAAGGCGGACGCGACGCCGATGCTCGTATTCGACTGCGACCTCGCCGGTTCGGTGAAGGTCGACGGCTTCGCGAAGGCCTGCCCCGACAACTATGTCGAGGCAGGTATCCAGGAGCATATGACGGCGACCGCCGCCGGCGCTGCCTCGGCCGCGGGAGTCGTCTCAGTATGGGCCGATTTCGGCGTCTTCGCGAGCGACGAGGTATACAACCAGCAGAGACTTAACGACATCAACCGCGCCGGTACGAAGACGGTGCTCACCCACTCCGGCCTCGACGTCGGCGAAGACGGCATGACGCATCAGTGCATCGACTACGTCGGCCTCTTCCGCAACACCTTCGGTTGGAACGTCGTCGTTCCCGCAGACCCGAACCAGACCGACCGCGCGACGCGCTGGATGCTTGCGGAGCCCGGCAATATCTGCCTCGCGATGGGACGCAGCGTGCTCCCCGTGGTCACGAAAGAGGACGGAAGCCCCTTCTACGGCGGGGACTATGTGTTCCGCGACGGCGCGATAGATCTGCTGCGCGAGGGAACCAACGTCGTCATCCTCGCGATGGGACACCTCGCGGGCCGCGCCGTCGAAGCACACGAAGCGCTCGCGAAAGAGGGGATCAGCGCCAAAGTGCTGCACTGCGCGACGCCGCTCACAATGGATAAGGAGGCGCTCTTCGCGCTCGTCGGGGAGCTGCCGCTTCTCACCTGCGAAGACCACCACGCCGACACCGGTATCGGCGCCGTCGCCGCGATGGCCTTCGCGCGCGCCGGCAGGGCGGTCAAGATAAAGAACCTCGGCGTAACGCGCTACGGGCTTTCGGGCTCGAACAGCGACGTCCTCGCCGATATGGGGCTCACCGCCGCCGGCATCGCCGCCGGGGTGAGGGAACTGCTTAAATGATCCAGGCGGGAGATCTGGTATTTATCTGGAACCCCAAAAAGGGAGACAGCTTTCTCGTCAAGGTCCAGCCCGGGCAAAGCCAGGGCACGCACTTCGGGCAGATAAAACACGCCGAGCTCATGGAACACGACTACGGCGAGGGTATCCGCACGCCGAAAGGCGAGGTCTACTTCCTGCTGCGGCCGACGCTTGGCGAGTATACCCGCCGCCTCAAGAGGCAGACGCAGATCGTCTTTCCCAAAGAGGCGGGCTTCATCATCGAGCATCTCAACATATTCCCCGGCTGCACCGTCGTCGAGTGCGGCACCGGCTCCGGCAGCCTCTGCTGCACCTTCGCCCACTTCGTCGGCGACACGGGAAAGGTCTGCACCTACGACCGCCGCGAAGAATTCTCCGCGCTCGCGCGCAAGAACGCCGAAAAGTGGGGCGTCGCGCACCGCATAGAGTTCAACGTCCGCTCGCTCGACGAGGGATTCAAAGAGCGCGGCGCGGACGCCGTATTCCTCGACGTGCCGACGCCGTGGGACTACATCGACAAGGCCTATGAGGCTCTAGCCCCTGGAAACCACATGGGGATCCTCGTGCCGACGACGAACCAGATCTCCGAGACGCTGCGCGCGCTGCAGGAATTCGGCTTCGCCGACGTGCAGGTGGTCGAGATAATGCTCCGTTATTTCAAGACGGAGCCGAACCGCATCCGCCCCGAGGATATGATGATCGGACATACCGGCTATCTCATCTTCGCCGTCAAGACGCTGCCCCTGCCGGAGATAAAACCGGCGGAGACTGCGGAAACGGCGGAAGAAAACGCCGAGCCCTGCGGTGAAGCGGCGGAGGCGGCCCTTCCGGCCGAGACGGAGCAGACGGAGAATAGCGAACAGGTATTTTAATTTTGACAAAAAAGAGGCTGCTCCTGCATATATGCTGCGCGCCCGACGCCACGGTCCCGTGGCCCTCGCTGATCGGCGAGGGCTGCGAGACCGCGGGGTACTTTTACGGCGGCAACATCCATCCACAGACGGAATATGACAAGAGAGCGGCCGCGGTCTCCGCGCTGGCCGAACATACCGGCGCGGAGCTCTTTTTGGCGGACTATTCGCCGGAGCCGTGGTTTGAGGCGGTGCGCGGCCTCGAAAAAGAGCCGGAGCGCGGGGCCCGCTGCAAAAAATGTTTCGCGCTGCAGCTGGAGGCCGCCGCCGAGTGGGGCGCCGCCCACGGCTTCACGCACCTCTGCACAACGCTCACCATCAGCCCGCACAAAGATGTAAATCTGATCAACGAGATCGGCGCGCGCGCCGCCGCGGCCCGCGGCCTCGTGTGGGTGGAGAGGGTCTGGCGGAAAAACGACGGCTTCAAGCGCTCCGTCGAAATAAGCAAAGCGCTCGGCCTCTACCGGCAAAACTACTGCGGCTGTATTTTTTCCCAGAACATAGAGTTATAATTATTCAATAAACCGAGTTGGAATGACAGCTCCCGGCGATAGATACGGGGGAACGGTTTTTGCTGTCAAAGGCTCTCCTGACGGAAACCTGACAGAAATAATAATAAGGCTGCTGACCAGAGGTGAGGTAAATGACAGACAAACCTGAAACAAAACTCCCCTCGGGAAAACTCTCGCCCGAGGCGCTCAAACGCAACGTATTGTCATACAACGGCGCGCCGCGCCCCGAGGTGCTGATCGGCCCCGGCGTCGGCGAGGACGCCGCCGTCATCAAATGGCCCGAGGGAAAATATATGGTATTCGCCTCCGACCCCATCGTCGGGGCGGAGAGCGGCGCGGGGCGGCTGCTCGTGAGGATAAATTCAAACGACATCGCCTCCAAGGGCGGCGATCCGGCCTATCTCGCCGTCACGCTGATACTTCCGCCATCCTTCGGCGAGGAGGGCGCGGCGCGCATCATGCGCGAGATCGACGAGGAGTGCCGCGCGCAGGGCATCGCTGTCGCCGGCGGGCACACGGAGTTCAATGACCGCTATGACCGCCCCGTCATCATGGGGGCGCTCGTCGGCACCGCGGACAAAGTGATGCGCGCGAAGGACATCTCCGAGGGCGACCTGCTGATAGTGACCAAGCACATCGGGATCGAGGGCATGTCCATACTGGCGCTCGACCGCCCCGACCTGCTGTCGCCTTTCATGAGCGAGGCGGAAATTGCCGAGATACTCTCATGGTCCGAGATGACCTCAGTTCTTGCGGAATCGCGCCTGCTGCGCCCCTTCGCGAAATTCATGCACGACCCCACGGAGGGCGGCTTTATGGGCGGCCTTGACGAGATATGTTCACTCTGCGGACTGCGCGCCGAGCTTGACCGCGAGTCGCTGGCGATACATCCGCTGACGCGGCGCGCCGCCGAAAACCTCAGTTTCGACCCGCTGCACCTCATCGCCTCCGGCAGCATGCTCGCCGTGGTGCCGGAACGCTACGCGCAGACCGCGCTCTCCGCGCTGGCGGCGGCGGGGATAGAGGCGGCCGTCGCGGGGCGCATGGGCGGCAGGCTGGAAGCGCCGCTGCCAGAACCTATGGAAGAGCTATGGCGGCTGCTCAAGATGGAGAAAAAAGATGCGCGCTGACATCCTGCGCCGCACGGAAAAACTCACCTCGGCGCTCAAGGGGCAGGGAGCGGACGCCTTCGTAATCCTCTCGGACGAAGACATCAACTGGGAGAGCCTCTTTTACATGAGCGGCTTTCGCGGGACTGCGGGGGCGCTAGTGGTATTCGCTGACGGAGAGGCCGAGCTGATCCTCGATGGCCGCTACGCCGTGCAGGGGCGCGAACAGTCGCCGCACAAGGTATATGAACAGCGGTCCGGCCTCGTAAGCGACGTCGCCGAGAGCCTTAAAAAACACGGCGCGGAGGAGATACTCTGCGAATCCGACAAGACCTTCCATGGAACCTGGGAAAAACTCTCCGCCCACGGTCTCTGGCGCGACGGCGGCGAAATAATGAAAGAGCTGCGCCGGCAAAAGGACGCCGGCGAGGTGGAAGACATAAAGAGGGCCGCATCGATCGGCGCCAGGGCCTTCCTCGAGACGCTTGACTGTGTGAAGCCAGGTATGACAGAAAAGGCCTTCGAGGCGCTGCTGAACTACAAGATAAACCTCCTCGGCGGCGGCGCGGGCTTCGATATGATCGTCGCCTCCGGCCCCCGCAGCGTCATGCCCCACGGACGCGCGAGCGAAAGGCCAATGGCGGCGGGAGAATGGGTCACCGTAGACTACGGCGCGCGCTGGAACGGTTATTTCTGCGACATCACGCGCAACTTTTCCCTCGGAACGCCAAGCGCCGAGGCCGCGGCGATGCACGAGCTGCTCCACAGGGTCCATCACGAGACCGCGGCGATGCTGCGCGCCGGAGTATCCGGCACCGCGGTCCATAACAGAGCCGTCGACATCTTCGCCGCCGAGGAAAAAGAGCAATACTTCACACACAGCCTCGGCCACGGCTTCGGCCTTGAGATACACGAAGCGCCGCTGCTCTCGCCGCGCCGCAACGATATCCTGCGGGTGGGCGACGTCGTAACCATCGAACCGGGGCTCTACATTCCCGGTTTCGGAGGCATGAGGCTTGAGGACGACTACCTCGTCACCGAAGATGGTGCTGAGAGATTAACGAAAGAGTTAAATCAGTGTTTTTACAGTATTTAAAATTAATTTAAAACTGTTATAATAATTCCTAGTTTTTTAAGGTTAAAAATCTTAAATTAACCAAAGGAGAGGGTAACTTATGAAAAAGTATGTCTGCACAGTATGCGGTTATGTATATGATCCCGAAGTCGGCGATCCCGATTCCGGAATAGCCCCCGGCACAGCCTTTGAAGACATCCCCGACGGATGGGTATGCCCCGTCTGTGGCGTCGGCAAAGACATGTTCGAATAAAAATCACGGCATATAAGCACCGCTGACTTCACAAAACATTACGGGAGATCCCTACAGCGTATCCGTATACGCTTCCGGGCCTCCCGTAATATTTTGCTTCGTCATCGGCACTTCTACGCCGTGATTTTTCATATATTCTAGGTTTAATATCATGGCACAGCTCCGGTATCGGGGCCCAAAGTTATTTAGCGGACGGCACTTCTCCGCGCCGTTTTCTTCGTACTATATTTTACGCTTCCGGGTCTCCCGTAATATTTTGCTTCGTCCTCGGCGCTTCTACGCCGTGATTTTTCATATATTCTAGGTTTAATATCTTGGCACGGCTCCGGTATCGGGGCCTAAAGTTATTTAGCAGACGGCACTTCTCCGCGCCGTTTTCTTCGTACGTCTCAATTTCCGCGGGATGCCTCCGTTTACGCTTCGTCGATCTTTTTCATCAGGCTGTCGATCACGTCGTCGATTTTATATTCTCTCAGGTCGTCGGCGATGCGCCGGAAGATGCCCTCCTCCTTCAGCGTCACCACCGAGACGGGAAAGTTGAGGTCCAGCGCCCAGGTGAGCTGTATCAGCCGGTAGTCCTGGAGCGAGCGGGCGTTGACATAGGAGCCGCGCCCTGTCGTCCGTATCTCCTCTACCAGCGCCGGAGATAGCCCCTGCACCTTCTTATGGCGCGGCAGCATATCGTATATCGTTCCCTTGTCGATGCGGCTCTGCACCATGCGGAAGACGTCTATCTTATCGGCGTCGTGCGCGAGGGCGCACCAGCGGTAGACCGAGAGCGGCACATTCGCCGGTATCTCAATCTTGTTGTGGTGGCGCACCGCCGTCAGCACCTTTTCTCTGTCTCCGGGTTCGATGCCTCGCCAGTCAAATTCCGCCGCCAATATCTCCGCGCCGCGGTCTCCGTGGTCGAAGCTCGCGCTGTCCTGGAAGGTCTGATAGTCGCGGTACTGGGAGAATCTAGCCGTGTCGTGCAGCAGCCCGATGGCGTGGGCGGTCCAGGCGTCGTTTTCCTCGTTCCACTCGAGCGACTCCGCGATCGCCGAGGCCAGCCGCTGCACGCGGAAGCTGTGCTTTCTCTTAAGCTCCTGCATCGGCGCGAGGGCGCCCTCTATCTTGAAAGAATCAACGTAAGAGTTGAACCATTTTTCTGTCTTTTCACTGGAATACATCATAAAACGCCTCCGATCTCACGAAATTATACAACAGTAAGCGGATAACCGCCTCGTTATCGCCAACGTTGGCCGCCGTTAAATGAAAAATGGCCCGTTAGGGTCTCCCGCCGCCTCATATTTTTGCTAAATCCCTGCGCGGTAAGGCTTTTTAAGCCATTCGCGCCGCTATGCCTAAGCATATTGGCCTTGTTGACGGAGGCCGCATTTGAGAAGATTTCTCACGTAAAACATGCCGGATAGGGAAGCGGCAGGGAGGGCAAGAGACGCTCCGCGCGCGTGGATATCCGAAAGTACGCGGGACGGGTGAACGGATAGATTCTCCGCCGTACCCTCCATACCGAACGGCAATTACAGATGAAACGGCAATAATAAATATCACCCAAGGGGGAAATTAAAATGGCAGTAAAGAACGACGACGAGATCAAGAAAAGCCTGGATATGCTTGAGGCGCACACCGGCCCCTACGACGAGAAGTTCGCGCAGGCCCACGCGGAGGACATTCACGCGATGGCCGACCACCTGAACGGTAAAAAGGACGACCTCTGGCAGCGCACGAGGAGATGGTTCGACGACCACTACGATCACGTAAAGGAACATCTGCACGACGACAAAGAAAAGATCGAGACCCACCTCCACCGTCATAAAGAGGAAAAGAAATAGCCTAATAACGGCATCAGCCCCGACCGCGAGCACAGCCGCTCCGCGGACGGGGCTTTTTCATATGGCAATGTTTACGCGGCGGTCCGCAGAGGATTTAGTCAGAGCCTCTGATAAAGGCATTCACCACGGGAGGTCAGCCCTGCCGGAGGGCGAAATGGTTCCGCCGGAAGCTGAGCAGCCCTTCGTCTCTCATCCGGCACAGCTCGTTTGACATCGCGCTGCGGTCCACGGAGAGATAATCGGCGAGCTGCTGGCGGTCGAAGGGAATGTCAAACTCCGGCGCTCCCTGCCGCAGCGACTCGGCGGAGAGATAGGAGAGCAGCTTCTGGCGCGTCGTGCGCTGCGTCATATGCGTGAGCTTGTCGTTGAAGCGGAGATTTTTTTCGGCAAGGACGGAGAGAAGGTTTCTCAGCAGCCGCGAGTGGAACTCGCAGGCCGAACTACAGGTCGTGAGGACGCGGCGCACATTCATGAACATCACGGCGCCCGCCTCCGCCGCCACTACGCTGACGCCGAGCGTAACTCCCTCCATGCAGGCGTAACTCTCGGCGAATATCTGCCCCGGGCCGATCTCCGCGATGATGTTCCGGTTCCCCCAGAAATCCTCTTTTATGAGATGGAGAGAGCCAACGAGCACCATACCGATCGCCTCCGTGCTCTCGCCGAAGCGCAGCACGAATTCGTTTTTCGCGTATTTCTTCGTCTTCACCGAAAGGCAGGCAAGCATCGCCTCAATTTCCCTCTCCTCAATGTCTTTGAAAAGCGGAGACTTTTTTATGACCTCAAGATATTTTTTCATATTGCTCCTTTTGTTGTTTTTACAACAGATTTACCGTATTTATTGTAGTATCCTCTAACCGTAAAATCAAGAGCGACAGATGACAGACAAATTACGAAATAAGAAACAGGTTTGGGAGGAATAGAGATGCTGAGAAGAATAATCGAGATAGACGAAACAAAGTGCAGCGGCTGCGGGGCCTGCGCTGAGGCCTGCCACGAGGGCGCGATCGCGATGGTCGGCGGCAAGGCAAAGCTGACTCGCGACGACTACTGCGACGGACTCGGCGACTGCCTGCCAACATGCCCCACCGGCGCGATCACCTTCGTGGAGCGCGAGGCTAAGGCCTATGATAAGAACGCGGTGGAGGCAAATATGGCCGCTAAGAAAAGTTCGGCAGACAAACTGCCATGCGGCTGTCCGGGAACGCAGGCGCGCGGGATCACGCGCGGCGCGGAGGAGCTGGAGAGCGCGGCCTGTTCCGTGCAGACCGTTTCGCGGCTCTCGCAGTGGCCGGTCCAGATAAGGCTGGCCCCCGTAAACGCCCCATATTTCGACGGCGCAAAGCTGCTCGTCGCCGCCGACTGCACGGCCTTCGCGCGCGCCGACTTCCACGAACGGTTCATCAAAAACCATGTGACGCTCGTCGGCTGCCCAAAGCTCGACGCCGTCGACTACGCGGAAAAGCTTACGGAGATATTAAAAAGCAACGATATAAAGAGCCTCACCGTCGTGCGCATGGAGGTCCCCTGCTGCGGCGGCCTTGAGGCGGCGGTGAAGAGCGCGCTGCAGGCCAGCGGAAAGTTTATCCCCTGGCAGGTCGTGACGATAACCGTTGACGGACGGATACTTGATTAAATCAGACGGCGGCACATCGACGCGAAATCAATAAAAAATAAACGAATAATAGAATGTGAGGAGAGATCATTATGGACGAAAAGATGTTTTGCTTTCAGTGCGAACAGACGGCCGGCGGAAAAGGATGTATGGGCAGGGCGGGCGTCTGCGGAAAACCGTCGGATACGGCGGCGCTCCAGGACAAGCTTACGGGGGCGCTCATCGGCCTCGCGCGCGCCGCGGAGGGAAACAGACCTACGGATAGCACCGACAGAGCCATGCTGGCGGGGCTTTTCACAACGGTGACGAATGTGAACTTCAACAGCGAGACGGTGGCGGAGATGACAGAAAAGGTACACCGGGAGACGGAGAGGCTTGTGCCGCGCTGCGGCAGCTGCGCCGCCCACTGCTCAAGAAACGATGACTACGATATGAACGGCCTCTGGAACGCGGATGAGGATATCCGTTCGCTGAAATCGCTGATCCTCTTCGGCCTGCGCGGCATGGCGGCCTACGCCTATCACGCGCTGGTCCTCGGCTACAGCGACAGGGAGATCAACGACTTCTTCTACGAGGCGCTCCTGGCCATCGGCAAAGACAATAATACTATGGAGTCGCTGCTGCCGCTCGTCCTCAGGACGGGAGAGGTAAATCTCCGCTGCATGGAGCTGTTAGACCGCGCCAATACGGAGACCTACGGAACGCCGGAGCCGACCGCCGTCTCCTTCAAAGTTGAGAAGGGCCCCTTTATCGTTATCAGCGGCCACGACCTGCGCGACCTTAAGCTGCTGCTCGAACAGAGCGCGGGCCGAGGCGTCAACGTCTACACCCACGGTGAAATGCTGCCGGCGCACGCCTACCCTGAACTGAAAAAATATCCACACCTCAAGGGCAATTTCGGCACCGCCTGGCAGAATCAGCAGCGTGAGTTCGCGGACATCCCCGCCCCCATCCTCTTCACCACAAACTGTCTGATGCCGGTAAAACCCTCTTACGCGGACCGCGTCTTCACCACCGAGGTGGTCTCCTTCCCAGGACTGGTGCATATCGGAGAGGATAAGGATTTCGCCCCCGTCATTGAAAGGGCTCTCGCGCTCGGCGGCTGGAGCGAGGATAAAAATTTCACGGGCATCAACGGCGGCGGCGGTACGGTGACCGGCTTCGGCCACGGCGCGGTGCTCGCCTCGGCGGAAAGGATCGTGGAGGCGGTAAAGGCGGGAGCGATCAGCCGCTTCTTCCTCGTTGGCGGCTGCGACGGCGCAAAGCCGGGCCGCAACTATTACACGGAGTTCGTCAAAAAGTGCCCCGCGGACACTGTAATCCTTACGCTGGCCTGCGGCAAGTACCGCTTCAACGACCTTGACCTCGGGACGGTCGACGGCTTCCCGCGCATCATGGATATGGGACAGTGCAACGACGCCTACGGCGCGATCCGCGTCGCCACCGCGCTCGCGGAGGCCTTCAAGTGCGGCGTCAACGACCTGCCGCTCTCGCTCGTGCTCTCATGGTACGAACAGAAGGCCGTCTGCATCCTGCTGACGCTGCTCCACCTCGGCATAAAGAACATCCTGCTCGGCCCGACGCTTCCGGCCTTCGTCTCGCAGAACGTGCTGAACTTCCTCGTCGAGCATTACGGCATCGCCCCGATCAGCACGCCGGAGGCGGACCTGAAAAAGATTCTCGGATAACGTTACCAAACAAGACAAAAGAGAGGGGGCGATAATTCACATCCGCCGCCCTCTCCTCGCATAGGACAGATATGGGCGGCTCTCCCTGCTCTATTTTTAGCTTTTATTAAACTGTTTTTAGTCAGTAGATGATGCGGCCGGAGAGCTTTCAAAACTCTATTTCACTAAAGACACACTTCATAAATTACCGAAAAAATAAGGAGGCGCAGTGATGGGATATATGCTGACAACTGACGAGGCCGACAGGCTCATCGCGGAGTTGGGCAAGAGGTGCACGATATACGCGCCGAAACGTTTTGCCGGCGGAGCGCCATTTTCCGACCTTGACTGCGTGCGTTACGGCGAGGTGAAAAACGTAAACGAGATAGTCTTCGACAAAAAGTCGGATTACTCTTTTAAGGAGGCGCTGCTGCCGCTCTCGGAGACACTTTTTTTCTTCACCGAGGAACATCTTAAGGAGGCCGACGGCCCTCAAAGAGAGGCGCTGATCTTCCTGAGAAGCTGCGACCTGCACGCGGTACGGCGGCTAGACGAGATATATCTGCGCAGCGGCGTGGAGGATTATTACTACAAGCGCCTCCGTGAAAGGGTCAAATTCGTCCTCATGGGCTGCCCCGCGCCCTTTGAAAGCTGCTTCTGCGTCGATATGGGTACGAACCGCGCCGAGGGCTACGTCCTTTCAATAGAGCCTCGCGGCGGGGGCTTTGCCGTGGAGTGCCGACTGCCAGAATTTGAAGTGCTTGCCGCGGATATCGGCGGCCGCGCCGGCGACGCCGCGCCCTCCTTCGTCAGCGAAACGCCGACGCGCGTGGATATCCCCGTTGGGCTGACCGCCGAAGTTAGCCGCGCGGGAATGTGGAACGAATATGACAGCCGCTGTATCAACTGCGGACGCTGCAACTTCGTCTGCCCGACATGCACCTGCTACACAATGCAGGACATCTTCTACAGCGACAACGGCAGGGTCGGCGAGCGCCGCCGCGTGCAGGCCTCCTGCATGGCGGACGGTTTCACGGATGTAGCCGGCGGCGGCAGCTACCGTAAAAAGAGCGGCGAGCGGATGCGCTTCAAGACACTGCACAAGATATACGATTTCAAAGAACGCTTCGGCTACCAGATGTGCGTCGGCTGCGAACGCTGCGACGACGCCTGCCCCGAATATATATCCTTCTCCCACTGTATAAACAGACTCGCGGAGGCTATAAAGGAGGTCGAGAAAGATGCTTGAAAACGAATATGTCCCCTTCCTCTCCAAGATAACGGCGGTCGTCAAACATACCGAGATCGAATACACTTTCCGCATGAGCTATGAGGGCGACGTGAAGCCCGGACAGTTCTTCGAGGTCTCGATCCCGAAATTCGGCGAGGCTCCCATCTCCGTAAGCGGCATAGGCGACGGCACCGTGGATCTGACGATACGGCGCGTCGGGCAGGTGACGAACGAGATATTCGAACGCTTCACCGGCGGGAGCCTTTTCCTGCGCGGCCCATACGGCAACGGCTTCAATCTTGACGACTACCGCGGCAAAGACCTTGTCGTCATCGCCGGCGGCACCGGGCTCAGCCCCGTGCGAGGCGTGGTGGACCACTTCTCGCGCCACCCGCGTGATAGGGGCTCTATGACCCTGATCGCGGGCTTCAAAAGTCCCGCCGACATTCTCTTCTCGGAGGACATCAAACGCTGGGAAAAGACGATGAACGTCATCCTCACCGTCGACTGCGCGGACGAATGCTCCTGTTACCGCGTCGGCCTCGTCACAAAATATATACCGGAGCTGAAACTGCGGACGCCGTCAGAGGCCGCCGCGATAGTCGTCGGACCGCCGATGATGATGAAATTTTCAACACGCGGACTCATCGAGGCCGGCTTTCAGGAGGAAAATATCTGGATATCGCAGGAACGCCGGATGTGCTGCGGCATCGGCAAGTGCGGCCACTGCAAGATCGGCGCGGCATACGTCTGTCTCGACGGTCCGGTATTCAACTACGTGACGGGCAAAAACCTGATCGACTGAGGGGAGGTGCGGATAATGGATATAAACACAAAAAAGCTGAAGAAAAACGCCTTCCGCGTCACGAAGGTACGTGGAGTCACGGCTTCGCGCATCCGCGTGCCGGGGGGCCACCTTGAGGCGAAATACCTGCGGATACTGCAGGAGATCGCCGAACGCTGCGGCGACGGAACAGTGCATATCACCAGTCGGCAGGGTTTCGAGCTGCCCGGCATTCCCTTCGAGAAGATGCCGGAGGTGAACGCCATGCTCCAGCCGGTGATAGAGGGGCTGGAGATAAACCAGACAAGCCCCGGCACGGGTTACCCCGCCTCCGGTACGAGAAACGTCACCGCCTGCGTCGGCAGCCGCGTCTGCCCCTACGGCTGCTACGACACGACCGCCTTCGCGAAGCATATTGAAAAGGCCATCTTCCCCAACGACCTGCACTTCAAGATCGCGCTCACGGGGTGCCCAAATGACTGCGCGAAGGTGCGCCTGCACGACTTCGGGATCATCGGCATGACGGAGCCGCAATTTGAAGCGGAGCGCTGTGTCAGCTGCGGCGCCTGCCTCAGATACTGCGAAAAAAAATCCGTCAAGGCGCTGGAGAAGGTCAGCTTTCGACCCCGGCGCAGCCACGAAAAGTGTATCGGCTGCGGCGAGTGCGTCATCAACTGCCCCACCCGCGCATGGACGCGCAGCGGCGAGAAATATTACCGCCTTACGCTGCTGGGACGCACGGGAAAGCGCAACCCCAGGCTCGGCGAGGATTTTATAAAATGGGTGGATGAGGAAAGCATCATCCGCATCATCCTCAATGCCTACAGATACGTGGAAAAGTATATCGACGCGTGCGCCCCAGGCGGCAAAGAGCATGTCGGCTACATCGTGGACCGCACAGGCTTCGAAGAATTCCGCCGATGGGCGTTTGAAGGAGTGGAACTGCCAGCGAAGGCCGAGGTCTATTCGCCGCTTTACTGGAAGGGACCGAAATTTTAGGGATAATACGACATAGGGCAAGCCGGCGGCTTTTTCACAAAAGGGCCGCCGGCTTACTTCATCTATAACAGCCGCCTTGTCAAAAAACTTATCCGCCTTCAAACAGCCAGGACACTGATCCAGCCTCCGGCATCCTCTTGCGGCCGCGACGGAAAAAACTGCCGCCATAATGGTGCTTCACGCCACTCGCGAAGGCCCCGCCCACGCGGGCGGATAGTCCAGCCGCTGGGCAGCCTATGGACTGCGGCGGTTTCGTCATATATACGAAAGGAAATAGCGGTGGACGCATTCGTCGTCCGTTATCTCGGGGTGAAAGGCGGTGGCGAGCATATTCCTCTCCCGCGCCGCCGTAATCAGCCCCGCGTGACGCGCGAGCACCTCCGTGCCGCCGCCCACGGAGGCGATGTACGGCACGCGGATGAAGGGCATCTCGACATCCCTCATCCCCGCGAATTCACCGCGCGCGATGAAGCTCGCAAGCTGACGGCCATATCCGTTGTGGCGCACGGTAATATCCATCGCCGCGAAGTGGCGGCGCTCGTCGTTTTCGATCTCCTTCGCGAGCAGGATCATCCCGGCGCAGGTCCCCCAGACCGGCAGCCCCTCCATTATCATCACGCGCATCGGCACAAAGAGGCCAAGCTCCCGCAGCAGTTTGCCCTGCGCCGTGCTCTCCCCGCCGGGAAAGATCAGCGCGTCAAGCCGCTTAAGATCCGCCCGTTCGCGTATCTCGACGGGCTCCGCGCCGACGCGTGCGAGCATCGCGTAGTGTTCGGCAAAGGCTCCCTGCACCGCGCAGACACCGACGCGTTTCATTATTTTCCGCGCTCCGCCATCAGCACGGCGATCTCGTTCTCGTTGATGCCGACCATCGCGCCGCCGAGGTCTTCTGATATCTCCGCGAGTATCTTGGGGTCCTCATAATTCGTGACCGCCTTGACGATCGCCGCCGCCCTTTTCTCAGGGTTGCCGGATTTGAAGATGCCGCTGCCGACAAAGACACCCTCCGCGCCGAGCAGCATCATCAGCGCCGCGTCGGCGGGCGTCGCCACGCCGCCAGCGGCGAAGTTTACCACCGGCAACCTGCCGCTGTCGTGAACCTCGCGCAGCAGCGCGTAGGGTACCTGCTGCTCCTTCGCCGCCTCAAAGAGCTCGTCTTCGCGCATCGAGACGACGTGCGCAATCTCGGACTGCATCGCGCGCATATGACGCACCGCCTGCACGACGTCGCCGGTCCCCGGCTCGCCCTTCGTGCGGATCATCGTCGCCCCCTCCTCGATGCGCCGCAGCGCCTCCGAGAGGTTTCTCGCGCCGCAGACAAAGGGCACGCGAAAGGCAGTCTTGTCGATATGATAGACATCGTCGGCGGGGCTCAGCACCTCGCTCTCGTCTATGTAATCGATCTCGATCGCCTCAAGGATGCGCGCCTCGGCGATGTGGCCGATGCGGCACTTGGCCATCACGGGGATACTGACGGTCTGCTGGATGCCCCTGATCATCTTCGGGTCGCTCATGCGCGAGACGCCGCCCGCCGCACGGATGTCCGCGGGAATGCGCTCAAGCGCCATAACGGCGCAGGCCCCGGCGCCCTCCGCGATCTTCGCCTGCTCCGGCGTCGTAACATCCATGATCACGCCGCCCTTAAGCATCTTCGCGAGGTCGCGGTTAAGTTTTATCTGGTCTCTATTCTCCATCTCACAATATCCTCCTGAATCGTTCCGGTAAATTCACAGCTGTGTTAAGAGAGTTATAGTTTATAATTGTCATTGCTTCAATGTATAAATATTATTTATTTTTTAATGACAGATGAGGTAAATCGATGATCTTTGACTTTATAAGAATAGACAGGAGGGGCGGCGACGCGCTCTGGCGGCAGATATACGAACAGTTCGCGGCGGCCGCCGACAACGAGATGATCGCGCCGCTCACGCGGCTTCCCTCGATACGTGAGCTTGCCGATGGACTATCGGTGAGCCGTTCGCCGGTCGAGAACGCCTATGAACGGCTCCATATCGACGGCTATCTTATGAGCCGGCCGAAGAGCGGATATTTTATCGCGCCGCGCCGCCGCGGAAACGCTGCGGCATGGGAGAGGGCGCGGGCGAAAAATTCCGCGGATATACGGTACGATCTCAGCTCCGGCAGGATAGAGGCGAAGAGCGCCGACCTCTCGGCATGGCGGCGCTGCCTGCGCGCGGCGCTGAAACGCGAGGATGAGATCACCTCGCGCGGCGATCCCTGCGGCGAGGGCGAGCTGCGCGCGCAGCTCGCGGCTTACGCCTACCGCGCGCGCGGCGTGAAATGCCACGCGGAGGAGATCGTCACCGCCTCCGGCACGCAGCAGCTGCTGTCGCTGCTCTGCCGCGCCCTTGGCGGCGGTGGGCGCGCGGTGCTGGAGAGCCTGGGTTTTGAGCAGGGAGAACGGGTGCTGCGCGACTACGGCTGGGAGGTCTCCGTCGTTGAGGAATCTCCGGATACGGCGGGGAGACTTGGCGACGCGGATATCTTTATGGAAATCGGCTCCAAGCGGCCGCTGCGCACGCTCGCGCAGCGCACGCGGCGCCGGGGCGCGCTCGCGGAATGGGCGCGCGAAAACTGCCGCTTCATCATCGAGGACGACTATAACGGCGAGCTGCGCTATCTCGCGCGTCCAATACCGGCGATGCAGCCGCTCGCGCCGGAGAATATCGTCTACATCGGCAGCTTTTCTCAGCTGCTGCTGCCCTCGGTACGCGTCGCCTATATGGCGCTGCCGCCGCGGCTCGCGGAGAGCTGCGCGGAGGCGGCCCGCTTTTACGACCCCACCTTGAGCAAAGTCGAGCAGCTCGCGCTCGCCGATTATATCCGCGAGGGACATCTCGAACGGCACCTGCGGCGCTGCCGCAAGCTCTATCTGCGCAAAAGCCGCCTCTTCTCGGAGGCGCTGACGCGGACCTTCGGCCCTTCGCTCAGGTGGCGGCTGCTCGAAACCTCGACCGCCTTCGCCCTCACCGCAAGCGGCGCGGAAGAGCTGCGGCTGGCGGCGCTCCACATGGGAATCAAGATCGAGACCGACGGCGGCGACATCCTGCTCTCCTTCGCCGGCCTTCCCGAGGACGATATCGCCGCCGCGGTCTCGGCGCTGAAAGAGGCCTGGCCACAGCTCGGCAATGAGGGCAAAGAGAGAGCGGCAGTGCGCGCATAGGGGACGCCGGTGAAAAACAGCTTGGCGGCGCGGCGTAAAATCCGCGCAAAGGCCCTCATTCCGTCCGCTTTTTGATGTATAATTGAATTGTAAAATAAAATAATTTTATTTTGGAGGTATATAAATGGATTGGTTCGCTGCACAGCCGGCGCCTTTACAGGCTTTGATAGCGGGAATTTTTACCTGGGGCGTGACGGCGCTCGGGGCGGCGGGCGTCTTTTTAGCAAAGCGCCCTAGCCAGAGGCTGCTGGACGTCATGCTCGGCTTCGCGGGAGGCGTGATGATCGCGGCAAGCTACTGGTCGCTGCTCGCCCCCGCGATAGAGGTATCCGAAGAGCTCGGCTACCCTGGATGGCTGCCGCCGCTGATCGGCTTTCTCGCGGGAGGCGGTTCGCTGCGCCTGCTCGACATGGTGATGCCGCATCTTCATCCCGCGATGGCGGAGACGCACCCGGACGGGCCGCCCTCCACCCTGCGCCGCACGACGCTGCTCGTACTCGCGATAACACTGCACAACATCCCCGAGGGGCTCGCCGTTGGCGTCGCCTTTGGCGCGATAGGAATGCTGCCGCAGGCGACGCTGGCGGGGGCAATCGCGCTCGCGCTCGGCATGGGGCTGCAGAATTTCCCCGAAGGGCTCGCCGTTTCGATGCCGCTGCGCCGCGAAGGACTCACACGCGCCAGATCCTTTTTCTACGGACAGCTCTCGGCGATCGTCGAGCCGATATTCGCCTTCCTCGGCGCACTGCTCGTCTATATCGCGCACCCGCTGCTGCCCTACGCGCTCGCCTTCGCCGCGGGAGCGATGATCTTCGTTGTCGTTGAAGAGACGGTCCCTGAATCTCAGGCATCCGGTAATGGCGACCTCGCGACGACCGGCTTCCTCATCGGCTTCGCGGTGATGATGGTGCTTGACGTCGCGCTCGGGTAGGCCAAAGCGATAATACCGGCAAACACACAAAGAACTCATAGGTACAAGCGAGCCTCCGGTAATAGCTGACAGTGAAATAATCAATAGCATGCGGATCGGGACGACATATAGAAATCGTCGTAATATAATGTTTTTAGAATAAAATTAGATTTTTTCAACAAAATATTATAAATAACGCTAAGTCTTTTCCTTAAACAGGGCAACCACATCGGTTGGCCCTGTTTTTCATTAACAGGTTAATTGCCCATAAATGA
>NZ_JAJBUX010000079.1 GCF_020860125.1 Cloacibacillus sp.
TTCCCCAGCCTAAATAAATAAAGACCGTAAAGGGCCGCTTACCGCGTAAATCCGCCGCTAAGCGGCCCTTTGTAAATTAAGAATCAAATCCCCATCAGCATCATACATACAGTCATCGCGGCGATGCTCAGGATGATGGATATGGAACCGGCGAAGCCTGCCAGGCCGATATCCCCGCCGCAGCGGGCGGTGAATATCGGCGCGAGCGCGGAGACGGACGAGAAAACGACGAGCGCCAGCACCTGGCGTATCACCAGCGAAAAGGGCGTGCAGAAATATAAAAACAGCGCCAGCGCCGCCGAGACGGCATAGCGTATGGCGAGCGTCGCGGAGGCCGCCGCCAGTTCTCCGCGCCCCAGCCGTATCTCGATCATCATTCCGATCATGAACATAGCCACGAAGGCGTTGGCCGCGCCGATCGGCGCCGCGAGGACGAGCAGCCATCCGGGAACGGTGAGGCCGAGGGAGACCCATGCCATGGCGATGATGTAAATCAAAAAGGGAACGGTGGAAAAGACTCTTTTTATGAGCTCTTTGACCGGCAGCCTCTCCGCGCCCTCCACGGCGGGGGAGGCCGATACGATCGCGTAGGTGCCGCCGCAGGCGAAGAGCGCGTTCCCTATGTCGAACATACAGGTGACCAGTATGCCGTAGGGGCCGAGTATGCCGCCGATATAGGGCAGCGTGAAGGTGCCGATCTGATATCCAGGCAGGGCAAAGAGCTGAAAGATACGTTCCTTCCTCGCGGAGCGCGCGGTGATGAACCAGGCGGCGGCGATCATCGCCGCATTGCAGAGCGCCCCGAGCAGAACGACGATAAAGAGGGAATAATCCTGCTCATAGCTCCCGAAGCCGGTGATGATAGCCGCGGGCAGCGTGACGTTCATGCAGATCTTCGCCGCCACGTCATAATCATCCTTACCGAAGAGGCCGACGCGTTTCAGAAAATATCCGAGGGCTATTATAAAAATCGAGGCGAAAGCGCGCTCCAAAGCCGTTCCCACGGCATAACACTCCAATCCCTCTGCGCTGCGGCAGAAATACGGGAGAGAGATTTTTTATTCCCGTACCGTGGGATTATATACCATTGTGTGCGTGATGATAAGTACAAAGGCTACGGGTGCCGGTATGCGCCGCTGTTTTTATTCTCGTGGAGGTCTTGTTCTGAAATCCCTGCCGCCAAAATCATACAAAAATATAAGAGGCCGCGGGGCTTTCCGGAAGAAAAGGCGGCCCCCGTTTAATTTAATTTATGCCAGGGCAGGACAGCGGCGAAAGCAGGTCGAGCGCCAGCCCCTTTACCGCCTCTCGTTTGTACGGCTGCGAATAGCGTCCGGGAATTGCCAGATCGACCTCTTTTGTCATCGCTTCGGCGAAACGGATTTTTGTCTTCTCTGTAAGGAGGACGCCGTCTATTGCGGAGGCGGATATCCGCGCATCGACGGGAGCCTTACCCAGGGCCCCCAGTATCACGACAGGGGCCGTGATCACGCCGTTGTGAAATTCCGCGCTGAGCGCGGCGCTTAGACGGGCGATGGATACGGCCCTGCGCGATCCCAGCTTGGCGAACAGATTGACGTTACCCTCACGAGGTTTGGGGATCTCTATGCGGATAATGGCCTCGTCAAACTTAAGCTTTGCGGGGCTTTCCGGGGAGACGATCTCTTTTACGGTCCGGCGCGTCTCTTCGCCCTTCGCGTTTATGATCACGACTCTCGCATCCAGGGCCGCCAGCGGCGGCATCATGTCTCCCGCCGGCGAAGCGTTTGCGAGGTTGCCTCCAATCGTTCCGCAGTTGCGTATCTGTTTCGACCCTACACCTGACGCCGCGCTTTGGAGAGAGAAAAAATATTTTTTGATTAGCGGGTCGTTCTCCATTTCTGTGAAAGTTACGGCGCCTCCGATCGTAATTTTATCCTCTTCCTCATATTCGGCGATATCGCACATTGCCGCCGTACGGCTGACGTCGATAAGGATATCCGGACAGGCCTCTCCCTCGTGTATTGCGATCGTAAGGTCGGTGCCGCCGGCAATTATCCTGCTCCGTTCCGTCGCCTTGGATAAGGCCGCGGTAAGTTCCTCTAAAGACCGGGGGCTGTACATCTTTATGTTATTCATTGGGGCACGCCTCCTCCTTAGCGCTCCGAAGCACCGCGGCCGCCTCTTTGACGGCGCGCGAGATCGCGCTGTAGTCGCCGCAGCGGCAGAGGTTGCCCGCGATGGCGGTCCGTATATCTTCTTCCGTAGGGTCGGGATTTTCATAGAGCAGGGCAGCGGCGGACATCAACATGCCGGGCGTGCAGTAGCCGCACTGTATCGCGCCGTGTTTGATAAAGGCCTTCTGCAGCGGTGAAAGGCTGCCGTCGCTCTCTGCGAGCCCCTCCACCGTAAGCAGCGACCTGCCGTCTATCTGTCCGGTGAGCATCAGGCAGGAGTGGACGGCCCTCTTGTCCACGATGACGGTGCATGTGCCGCATTCGCCCTCGCCGCAGCCCTCTTTAGCGCCGGTAAGTCCCATCTCGTCGCGCAGGAAATCCAGCAGCCTCGCCGCCGGGTCGGCCTCCATCTCGTATCTTTTGCCGTTTAACTCAAATTTTATCAACATCGAGCATCACCCCTTTATCAGCCTGAAGGCTTCCACTATGCGTTCCGAAGTGAGCGGAAGCTCTCTGATCGACGTACCCAGCGCGTTGTTGACCGCGTTCACGATGGCGGCCGCCCCCGGAACGGTGGAAATCTCACCGATGCTTTTTGCCCCGAAGGGGCCCTTATCGCCGCCCTCCTCAACGAGGATAGCCTTGACCGCCGGCATATCGACTGCATTGAGAGTGTTGTATTTTTTAAGGGAATCTTTTGTAGGGAAGCCCTTTGAATTTATTCCCAAATCTTCGCAGAGGGCGAACCCGGCCGCCATCTGCACGCCGCCGCCGATCTGGTTGAATACCATCTGCCTGTTGATCGCCTGGCCGATATCGTTGACGGAGAGGAAATCGGTGATCTTTACCAGCCCCGTGAGGGTGTCCACCTCGGCCTCCGCGAAATTTACCGCGTAAGAGCCGGGGTTGGAATCGCTTCTATAGGAATTGGTGAGAATCATCTCCGTACTTAGCTCGTTGATCGCCCTTGCTGCAAGTTCCCTGTAGTTTATGCCGCCGGCCGCGGCGTCCGTGACGGCCACGCGCCCATCACGCAGCGTAAGGCTCGACGCGGGAATGCCGAGCAGCTTGGAGGCGGTCCTGAGCATCAGCTCTTTAAATTTTTCCGCGGTCTCTTTAGCGCAGGCGCCGGCGACGTAGGTGGTTCTGCTGCCGTAGGTTCCGCAGTCATAAGGCGTGAATTTGGTGTCGCCCTCCGTGACGAAGATGAGGTCTGGGTCCATACGCAGCACCTCTGCGAGGATGATCTGCATTGAGCGTACAGTGCCGCAGCCGACGTCGTGTACCGAGGTCCGCAGGTTGACGGTGCCGTCCTCGTTAATACTCAGCGTCATGCCGCTAAGGTCTGGTGAGCCGGAGAAGATGCCGTTCTTATGCGCGCCGCAGGCGATTCCCACCCCGCGGCGAAAGCGGCCCTGTCCGTGAGGCGCGGCAAACCGCTCCTTCCAGCGAAATGCCTCCGCGCCCTCCCTGAGGCATCTTTTAATCTGCGCACTACCCAGCGAAATGCCGTTGCAGATATCGACGTCGCCGGCCTCGACCACATTTTTGAGCCGCAGTTCGACGGGGTCTGTCTTGAGCTTGCGCGCGGCGTCATCCATATGCAGCTCCAGCGCCGTCATGATCTCGGGGCTGCCCCAGCCGCGCATTCCGCCCGCGATGGGGGAATTCGAATAACAGACCCTGCCGCGATGTCTGTACAGCGGACAACGGTAAAGGCGCGGTATCTTACCGCTGACGGCATGGGCGAAATCAAGTCCTGAACTGCAGTAGGCCCCAGAATCGACAAGGTTGTCGACTTCGCAGGAAAGTATACGCCCGCCGGCGTCGAAGGCGGTCGTTATTTTCGTGGCGCAGTCCGTCCTGTTTATTGTCGCGATCATACTTTCGCGCCGCGTAAGATGGAGTTTGACGGGGCGCTCCAGCTTTTTGGCCACGAAAGCGACGAGCGGTTCATAGATAAATTCCTGCTTTCCCCCAAAAGATCCCCCCATCGGGACCTTTACGACACGGACTTTGGAATATGGCAGGCCCAGCATATCGGCGACCACCGTGCGTATACCGTAGATGCCCTGCGTGGGAGTCCAGATGGTGACCCCGTCCTGCGCGTTCCAGTCGGCCAGATAAGAATGTGTCTCCATGGCGACGTGGTTCATCTTCTGTGTCCGTATGTCGGTCGTGACCCTGAAGGCCTCCTCCGCGCCGGTGGCGAATTGCTTCCCCTCGCGGACCCTTTCAAATTCTTCGATCAGGTTGCCGCCCTCGTGTATCGGCGCGGCGCCGTCTCTCAGGCTCTCGGCGGGGGAGGCCATTACCGGCAGTTCTTCATATTCAACCTTCACCAGCCTTGCCGCTCTCTCCGCCGCGGCCTTTGTCTCGCAGGCGACGACCGCGATGATATCTCCAACGAAGCGGGCTTTGTCCGTAAAAATGTACCTGTCTTCCGGGCAGTCCGGCTGATCGGGAAACGTCCTGTAACTGTTGAATTTTTTCCCCTGGTAATCTTTATAGCTGAATATGGCCCGGTAGCCGCTGACCTTTTCGGCCTCGGAGACGTCTATATTTTTTATTAGAGCGTGGCCGGCTTCGCTCAAAATCAATTTCAAATGGAGTTCTCTGTACAGGTTTATATCCGAGGCGAATTTCATCGCCCCCGTCGCCTTCGCGGCCGCGTCGTTTATGCTGAAGGATTCCCCGACAAAATCATATTTATTCATACCGGATTCCTCATCTCTGTAGAATGGGATATAACTTG
This sequence comes from Cloacibacillus sp., assembly GCF_020860125.1. Lineage (NCBI taxonomy): Bacteria > Thermotogati > Synergistota > Synergistia > Synergistales > Synergistaceae > Cloacibacillus > Cloacibacillus sp. Next base: position 4,912 of record NZ_JAJBUX010000079.1, read on the forward strand.
AACAAAGCTCTCCGCCGCGTATCATTTTGCCGACGAGACGGAACGGAGAGCCATACTTTTATTTACAATGTGCAGAGGCTTGTAATATTGATAACGAGCAGCGCTGCGGGAACGACATATTTTATCGCAAAGGCCCATATCTCCCGATGGGAGGTTATTCCGGCGGCGTTGAGCGCCCTCTCCGGCCCCCATACCCAGCCGAAGAAGATGGAGCTTATCAGCGCGCCGCCGTTTAGGAAGACATAGGATGTCACCCAGTCAAACCAATCGAAAGAGACTGTCGAAACTGAGTTCAGCCAGGCGAGCGCCGCCATAATGGGGACGATCACCGCAAGCGAGCGCGAACGTGAAATTTTAAAACGTTCGGTAGCGAAACAGACCAGCGTCTCGAGGCAGGCTATCTGTGAAGTCAGCATGGCGAGCATGAATAGCAGGACGGTCAGAACAGCGATGAGGTTTCCCCACGGCAGCTGCACAAAGACGTTGGGAAGCGTGATGAAGAGCAGTCCCGACCCCGCGCTGGGTTCAAGCCCAAAGGAGAAGATGCTCGGGAAGATCATCAGCCCGGCGCAGAAGGCGATCGCCGTGTCTCCCAAACAGACGACGATGCTGTTTTTAGAGAGATTAGTTTTGTCGTCAGGCAGGTAACTGCCAAAGACGATGCCGCAGCCGACGCCTACGCCGACGGAGAAGAGCGCCTGTCCCAGAGCGGCGATCAGCGCTTCGGCCGTAAATTTTGAAAAGTCTGGTCTCAGATAAAAATCAAGCCCAGCCCCGACGCCGGGTAATGTCAATGAACGTATACAAAGCAGGATCAGAATGATGATCAGCGAGGGCATACATATATTATTAAGTCTTTCAAGTCCCTTTCTGACCCCCTTGAGTAGCGCGGCGGCGATGATCACGAGCAGGATCATCGACTGCGCCGCTATGAGGTTGCCCTGAGTTCTGTAGACCTCATAGCTGTTCGCTATCTCAGTGGGCGACATACCGTCGAAGGAGCCGGTCATGAATTTGAACAAATACCCAACCAGAATGCCGAATATCGGAGTCAGATAGGCCAGCCAGCAGAACGACACGGCTATCCCCAAAAAACCGGTGATACCCCAGCCCTTTGTTTTAGAGACCTCCTGGTAGGCCGCAATTGGCTCTTTGCGCGTAAGCCTTCCAAGTGAAAATTCCATTGTCAGCAAGGGGCAGGCGATGGCGAATAGTATGACGAGGTACATCAGCAGGAAGATGCCGCCGCCGTATTTACCGACTAGATAGGGAAACCTCCAGATATTGCCGCAGCCCACGGCGCAGCCAAGCGCGGAGAAGATAAAAGATAATTTGTTGCTGAAAGTTTCTTTTGTTGACATGTTGAGTCTCTCCCTTCCGTTTTTTAATAACCGTCGGTCATGTGTGCCGTCCGTATCCAGGGCGGTTCCCGTTCATGGCTCCGGCGTTTTGCTTTCTGTGCCGGCGGCCCGTTTGACGGACGGCGCACCCGATTGCCTGATTACGCGTTAGTGATTTAGTTGATAAACTGAATTGACCGGCATTTTTCTAAAGCGCCAAGGTTCCGGCAATTTTTTCCGCGGTTTCGATGATCGTCCCGTCGGATACCAGCGTAGCGGTGCTTTCAATGTCGGGGCCGAAATAGCGGTCCTTTTCCACCGGGGGGACGACCTCTCTGATTTTATCGTGGACGGCCTTCGTCGCGCTCGCGAAGCCATCCTCCTCCTTTTGCAGCAGGTCGAAGGCGCGGGTCATCGCCATCAGCTCTATGCCCAGCACGTAGTGCAGCTTTTTAGCGACCATCAGCGATTTTCTCGCCGCCCACCAGCCCATGCTGACGGGATCTTCCCAGTTCGCGCAGGTGGGGACGCTGTCTGCCGTCGCCGGAGCGCTGAGAGAGCGTATCTCGCCCACCAGCGCCGCCGCCGTATACTGGACTATCATGTAGCAGTTGTCTACGCCGGGCCTTTCGGCGAGGAACGCGGGGTAGGTCTGATTCAGATACCTGTTAGTCAGGCGGTCCGTTCTGCGTTCCGAGAACTTCGCGAGGTTTGCCGCCGCCATACAGAGAATATCAGCGCTGCCGCTCGCGAAGGTGGAATCAAAATTGGCTCCCATCAGCGCGGTGCCGTCGCCGCCTTCTGGGAACAGCACGGGGTTATCGCTGCACGAGGCCATCTCTTCAAGAATATTCGCGGCGCAGTCCTTTATAAAGCGTTTGGACGCTCTGTGCATCTGCGGGATGCAGCGTAAAATATAGGCGTCCTGTACCTTGGCGTGGATATATTTTTTCATGATCGCGCTGTCTGAGAGCATAGCGCGGATGTTGGCCGCGCAGTTTGCCTGCTCAGGGTGTTTTTTCAGCGAATGCAGGCGCTCGTCACAGGCGAGGATCGTGCCGCGGAAGGCTTCGAAGGCCATCGCCGCCGCGACGTCCGCGGTCTGCGCCGCGATCAGGTTGTCATACAGAGCCAGCGCACTGACGCCGGTAGCGGCGTTCGCTCCGTTTGTCAGGCAGAGCCCCTCTTTGGGAGCCGGTGTCCAGGGCTTTTGCCCGATCTCCGCCAGCGCCTCCGCACCGCTCATCAGGCGTCCGTTATGCCACGCCCTGCCCTCGCCCATGAGGATGAGGTTGATCTGGCCCTCTATCGCCAAATACTGCACGGAGCCGTCCTGCGGCACATAGGGCGTAACATCGTTGTTCAAACATTCGGCGATAAGCGAAAGCGTCTCCGGCCTGATCCCCGAATATCCCTTTCCAAGGCTCAGAAGCTGCATCAGCCAGATCGCTCTCACGCACTCCTTTTTCAGCGGCTCCCCGACGGAAACTGAGTGCGAACGTAAAATATTGACCTGAAGCTCCACCGCCTGTTCCTGGGGGATGATTTTGCGCACATTGTCGCCAAATCCGGTCGTGAGGCCGTAAACCTTACGGTTTTCCGCGAGAAATTTTTCCGCGAGCTGCCGGGAGCGCGTCACCTGCTCCAGGTACTCCTGTGAAAAACTTACCTTCGCGCCAAAGCGTGCGACGGCGACAAACTCCTTGAGTGTTACGGGGGCCGCGCCCAGGCGGACCTGCCGTATCCTCTTAGCCTCAGTGATTTTAGAGATATCCAAAGAAACCTCCATCCTGACTGCCTCCTTTTTTTGTGTGAACTGATAGAAATTATGTAGTACAATTACTGATGTGCGGCATTCCGCACGCTACGTATTGCACAAACATGTTATACTATTGTTGAAATTTTAGCAAGAGGCAAAGAGGTGTTTTTTTGGAACTCATTCGCAATGAAAGTATGCGCAAGCAGTTATATGCTTTTATAAAAGAGAAATTGAATTCCGGCGAGATCAGGCGGGGCGAGACGATAAACCAGAAGGAGATCCTGGAGACGCTGGGGATCAGCAAAACGCCCTTCCGCGACTGCATGATCCAGCTGGAGGCCGAGGGCATAGTCAGCATCATTCCCTGTAAAGGCGTCGTCGTAAGAGACAGGCCCTTTGAAGAGCTGATTGAATTGAACGAAATCGCGGGTTCGTTGGAATCGTCGGCTTTGGAGGCCGCCTTTTACAGTATAAGGGACAACGCCCTGGAAGGTATGACGTCGATAGTGAATGAGGTCTCGTCAAAGCTTGACAATGAAGATACGTCGATGTGTTATGCGAAAAATATCGATTTTCACCTGCTGATGATCAACGAATGCCCTAATCAGGCTCTTAAAGCCGCCATATTAAAGTACAGAGACCTGATTCTCGACTTTCCCGCCAAAGATTTGAATATAAATTTGAAATGGGAAAGGGTTTTCTGGCGTGAGCATAAACAGATGATCGATATCATAAAAGACGGAGATCCTAAGTCTCTCTTTGATTTCTCAAAATATATACATTGGGGCTGGGAGAACAAAGAGGAGTATTTCGACGAGCTCTATCTGGTAAAATTCGGCACGATGAAAAAATATATGGCGTCAAGATATGAACGGCGTTTTTAACGGCAAATGACGTCAGACTCCGAAAAGCTGGAATTATATAGCGCCGCCGGGTTCCGGCGGCATGTGGCGTAGTGTCTGCACGGTATGTATTTGGGCATATCCGCCATCGGGGTTGTTGTGGTGTCAATTTATGATTTGGGATGCCGTTATTTTTTGTGGTGTGAGATAAAACTGCCGTGGAAGTATACGAAATATGATAATATATTTTGATAGGCGGTATCCCGTAAATATCAAAGATATAGCATTGCGGGTACAGTATATTTAATTTCACGCAGGCGGCGTGCATTATATTGACGAGGGTGTGTTGTGATGACTGGGCTTACTCCGAACGATAACGGGCATAAAAAGGAGCAGAATCTCTCCAGCTCCGTTTACGAGGCCATCAAGGACAAGATAATAAACGGCGATTTTATGCCGGGCAGCATTCTCATGGAGCGTTCGATCGCCGATGAGTTCGGCGTCAGCCGCACGCCGGTGCGCGAGGCGCTGAAGCGTCTTTCGCAGGAGGGCTGGGTGGACTGGGAGGAGCGCCGCCGCGCCGTCGTTTCCGAGATAACGATAGCAAAGATTCTCGAGCTTTTTACGCTGCGCGAGATGATAGAGCCCTTCGCGATCAGGAAGATCATCGAGGAGGGCAAACCACAGGTGCTCGCCGGGCAGCTGGCGGCGGTCTATAACGAGATGGAGGCCGCGAAGGATTCTCCGATCGATTTTATGAAGTACGATATGGAGTTTCACACAACGATAATCCAGTTTATGAATCTCTCGACGCTGAACCTGATGTGGCAGAAGATACGCGAAGATATGACGCGCCTCGTCATGCACTTGATATATCCGCGCCGCGAGCCCGATATCATCCTTGGGGAACACAAAGAACTTATCGATGCGCTCTGGAACTCCGACGTGAAAAAGGCCCTCGGTTGTATCGGCGGCCACTTCTCGGTGATCGTGGACCTCTTCAAACAGAACGGCGAGAGGCTCTGAAGCCTCCGCCCGCGAATCCGCGCCGAATATATAAAGACCGGCAGACTGAGGAATGTCTGCCGGTCTTTTTTATATATTCTCCCTGATCCGCCTCATGACCGCGTTGAAGTCGAAGGGCTCCTCGCCGCCGTCGAACATAGCGCCGTTTTCAAAGATAACGCAGGGGATGCCGAGCCTCCTGTTCTTTTTCGCGGCTGCCAGCGTCTCTTCGCCGTCGCGTATGACGACAAACTCCCATAGATGCTTCAGGGAGTCGGAGATATCCCTGTACTCGGTCTCTATTCCCTCTTCCCGGCAGCCGCCGAGGATCTTGACGGTCTTTGGACACTGCATACTGCCGTATACTGTGAGCATATTCGGTCACCTCTTATGGATTGTAGTATCTCTGATATGTATAATGATATATTTTATCATAATTGGCATTCTGTTATCAAACCTATATATTTTTTAAACTCAAGAGAAAAATAGGCGGGGTGAATTTTTCCCTATTTATAGAAGGTATATTTTGTTATTTCTAATACTTGAATGAAAAATATGACCTTTTTATTAGCTTTAAAAGAATTTTTGATGAGATAAAAATATATTGTTTTATATTTGGTATATTGACAGGACTTCCAATAGGCGGTATTGTATAGATGTTTCCGGTAATTAGATAACTTTTCCATTTAATGGAACTGAATAGTTGGCTATAACCGTACCCCAGGAGTGGGGCGGATAAAAAAAGGAGAGTGTAATAGATGAAAAAGTTTACAACACTTACCGTGGTATTATGTATCATGCTGTTTGCGGCGGCGGCGACGGCCGCTCCGAAAGAATTTGCCATTGCGAACGACTCCACGGATGACACCGTAACGGGACTCATGACGCAGAAACTTAAAGAGGTGCTTGAGGCGAAGTCAAAGGGAGCCTTTAAGGTTGCGGCGTTCCCGAACTCACAGCTTGGCTCCGACCGTGAGATTACCCAGAGCTGCCAGAACGGCGAGCTCGCCTTCGTGGTGCAGAACACCGCCCCGCAGGTCAATTTTGTGCCGAAGGCCGCCGTCTTTGATCTTCCGAACCTCTTCCTGAACAAAAAGGTGGCGCGCGCCGCGCTTGATAAGTTTCAGAAGGATATCGAACCCGAATACGCGAAGGCCGGGATCGTTATGCTCGGTTTCGGAGATCAGGGCTTCCGCGTACTCTCCTCGAACAAGGCGATCAACAAGATAGAGGACTTTAAAGGGCTCAAGCTCCGCACGATGGAGAATAAGTATCATGTCCAGTATTGGCAGTCGCTCGGCGCGAATCCCACGCCGCTCCCCTTCAGCGAGCTTTATCTCGCGCTGCAGCAGGGTACGGTGACCGGACAGGAAAATCCCTATGAGGTCATCGTCGCGACGAAGCTCTACGAGGTGCAGAAGTATGTGATAGATACAAACCACCTTTTCCATACGATCACGATCATCATGAGCAAAAACATCTATGACCAGCTCACGCCGGAGGAGCAGAAGCTTGTCCGCGACGCGGCGCGCGAGGTCATCGTCTGGGGCCGAGAGCAGGCCGATAAGCGCCACGCCGACCGAGTGGCTATCCTCAAGAAGAACAACGTTCAGATAATAGAGCTCAGCGAGAAGCTGCTGGGAGAGATGCAGGCGAAGTCAAAGCCCGTCTATGACAATATCAGCAAGGTGGTCGGGGCTGATCTTGTGAAAAAACTCCAGAACGCGGTGAAGGAAGCCTCAAAATAGGATTATCCCTCGCGGATAAAATTTGCCAGACCTGACAGGGGGCCGGAAGTCAGCTGATTTTTCGGCAAGCTTCCGGCTCTCTTTGGATCCGGCGCCGGAGAGAACGGACGGGAAAAGAACAAGGAGGAAATGGAATGCTCAAGTGGGTAAATGATCATTTGGAAGAGACGATAATGGCCATACTGCTCTTTCTCATCACGGCGATCATCTCATACTCGGTCATCATGCGCTACGTCTTCAATGATTCTCCCTCATGGGCCGAGGAGATCACAAGGTTTTTCTTTATATGGTCGGCTTTCATAAGCATCGGCCTATGCATCAAGCGCCAAAGCTCCATCCGCATCGGCATCCTGCTCACGGTGCTCTCGGAAAAAGCATGCAAGGTGCTGCTGATACTTGTAAACGTTTTTATAATCGCGGTTCTCGCCTATTGGCTTAAGGGAGCCGTAGGCGTGACAAAGACGCTCATCAATAACGGACAGACAAGCCCCGCGCTGCTCGTTCCCATGTGGATCATCTACGGATCGTCCGTCGTCGGCTTTGCTCTGGGGATCGTCAGGTGCGCGCAGCAGGTTTTTATAAACGCCGCCGAACTCAGGAACGTGAGGTAGGATAAGATGTTAGGATATGTATTTGCGGTATTTGCTATTTGCCTCGCCGTGACCGTCCCCATCGGCATCACGATGGGAATTTCGGCGATGGTCCCGCACTTTCTCAACCCGATGTTCCCCGCCAAGATCGAATTTATCGTCCGCCAGATGGTCGGCGGCGTTGACTCCACACCGTTTATCGCGGTCCCGCTCTTTGTCCTGTCGGGTATTATCATGGCCAGGGGCGGCGTCTCGGACAAGCTCTTCAATATGTTCTCCTACTTCGCGGGAGACAAGACGGGCGGCCTGCCCTGCGCGGTCGTCGTCACCTGCCTCTTTTACGGCGCGATATCGGGCTCCGGCCCCGCGACGGTCGCCGCGATCGGCGCGATGTCGATCCCGCTTCTCGTCAGCCTCGGATATGACAAGACCTTTGTGACGGCGCTCGTCGCCACCGCCGGCGGCCTTGGCGTCATCATCCCGCCGTCGATCCCCTTCATCCTTTACGGCCTCTCGTCGGGGGTGTCGGTGGGCGCGATGTTCATCGCCGGTATTCTTCCCGGGCTGCTCATCGGCTTCTGCCTTATGGCCTACGCCTGCTACTATTGCTGGAAGCATGGGGAAGACAAGGAAAAGCTCGCCGCGTACTGCTATGAGCTGCGTAAGAACGGCCTCTGGCATATCTTCTCCAAGAGCTTCTGGGCGCTCATGACCCCGGTCATCATCCTCGGAGGCATCTACGGCGGCGTGACGACCCCCACCGAGGCGGCCTGCGTCTCCGTGGTCTACGCCCTCATCGTCTGCTGCTTCGTCTATAAGACGATGACCTTCAAGGATGTCGTCTCGGCCTTTGTCGAGGCAGTGGTCACCTACGGTCCGATAACCTTCATCCTCGCCGGCGCGATGGCCTTCGGACGCGTCCTCACGATCATGCAGGCGCCGCAGACGATCGCGATGATGATCACCGGCCTCGTGAGCTCGAAGATAGGCATCCTTATTGTGATAAACCTCTTTCTGCTCGTCGTCGGCATGGTGATCGACACCTCGCCCGCGATCCTGATACTGACGCCGATTCTGCTGCCGCTTGTAAAGCAGATAGGCGTGGACCCCATCCACTTCGGCATCATCATGGTCGTCAACCTCGCGATCGGTTTCGTGACGCCGCCGATGGGCATCAACCTCTTCGTCGCCAGCTCGATGACGGGCATCTCGGTGGTGACGATCGCGAGAAAGGCGATTCCCTTCATCGTTGCCTTCTTCGTCTCGCTGCTGCTGATCACATTTATACCGGCGATAAGCCTTGCGCTACTCTAATATAAGGAGATGTAATCAAGATGGATAAACAGGAAATATTCAACAGCTCGGTAAATACGAAGTTTTTCGGCCTGCTTGGCAACCCGCTGGGGCAGAGCGCGGCCCCCTTCATGCACAACAGCGTCTACCAGAAGCTGGGGATCGACGCGCTCTATGTGCCGCTCGAGCTTTCAATGGACCAGCTCGAGCCGGTGGTGGCAAATCTTGAAAATTTTCACTACGCCGGTTCTGGCGTGACGATGCCCTTCAAGACGCAGGTGCATAAATACCTCGACGGACTGGCGGATTCGGCGCGCTTCACGGAGGTCGTCAACACGATAGTCTTCGAGGAGGGCAAAAAGATCGGCCACAACACGGACGGTACCGGTTTCGTCCTCTCGCTTCAAAAGCAGCTTGGGCTTGAGATCCCCGACCATAACTATCTCATTCTCGGGGCGGGCGGCGCGGGGACGGCGATTGCCTGCGCCCTCGCGATGGAGGGGGCAAAGGACATCAAGTCGCTCTGTATCGCGAAGGATTATTTCTGCGCCGAGACCCTCTTCGACCATGTCGACCGGCACTTCCCCTTCGTCTGCACCATCGGCGAGATGACGGAGAAGAGCATCGCGGCGGCGCTTGAAAGGTACGACGTGATAATCCACGCGACGAAGGTGGGAATGTACCCGAAGGTCGACGAGATACTCTTCGACCCTGACCTCCTTAAGCCGCACCACATAGTGGCCGACGTCGTCTACGTGCCGGTGGAGACGAAGTTGCTGCGCGAGGCCGCGGCCCGCGGCTGCCGGACCCTCTCAGGCCTCTGGATGAACACCTATCAGGCGGCGGAGCAGATGCGCCTCTGGCTCGGTATCGAGCCGCCGATGGAGTATATGTACAACCACAGCCTGGAATATCTGAAGGCGCAGGGGAAGGCGTGATAGAGAGATTGTCATAATAGGATTGTCTGAAAACAGAACCCTAAATTGACCGCGGTTGTCTGAAGGGTTGAATATAAGACTAAATCAACGTACTGCCGGAAAGCTGTGAATTAAACCTGAGAGAGATTTTGAATCGTCTCAGGTTTTTTTGTTTTATGACAAAATCCCGTCGCTTTGAAGAATCAGGCCGGGATTTTGTGCTGGATTTTTAGAATCTGAAGCTAAAACGGCGTCGTTCAGCGACGGTAGAAATATAATTTCAGTGACGAGCAGCTTCTTCTCTTCTCGTGGATTTTTACTTTCGCGTGGTTGTGACGTGGCGCGATTTTTCTTAACGCGCCGCTACCCCTTTTCCTTCTTCTTTCGCCAGGACAGCGATTCCTCCGCTGCCTTGAAGTTGTAGACGGGGATGCCCCGCCCTGTCACGCTGACGGTATCGCCGACGCAGTCTGTTATTGCGCTCACCGGCTTGTATGCCTGCGGACACTCGTCTATAGTTTCGATATTTGCCGTGCTCGTCCAGACATTGGCCATGGATTCCTGAAAATCCCGCAGGCTGCATCTCGCCCTCGCCTGCGCGCGTGACATGATCCGCCCGGCACCGTGGGGAGCGGAGAAGTTCCACTCGGAACAGCCTTTGCCGATACAGATGAGGCTTCCATCGCGCATGTTCATCGGTATAAGAAGTTTCTCCCCGGCTTTGGCGGAGACCGCCCCTTTGCGCAGGATCATATCTTCAAGGTCTATATAGTTGTGGATCGTCTCAAAGCTCTCTCCGGCAGACCATCCCATACCGCTTATGATTGCCTGCGCGATCTCCGACCGGTTCATCACCGCGAACCGCTGGATGATCTCCATATCATTCAGATAGTCTCCGTAGGCGTGTCCGCGCTCCCTATCCAGAAAGGCCAGGGTGCGCGCCTTGTAGTGCCTTGCCGCTTTATCCATCTGGCGGATCGTCTCGCCGATCATCTCCGGAACCGAGGCATCTTTTTTCTTTATCGCCTCAACAAGCTCGTTCCTGTCCGCAAAACCTGTGGCACACTCCTGTACGGCAAGCTGCTGATAGTGCTCGGCCGCCTGTTTGCCAAGGTTTCGCGAACCTGTGTGGACGACGAGCATAAAGCCGCCGTCATCTTTTTTCTCCACCTCTATGAAGTGGTTGCCGCCGCCAAGGGTGCCTATAGATTTCTGTGCCCTGTTTATATCAACGTTGTCACGGCAGCGCAGTTTGTCCAGTTCGGGGAGTTTTCGCCTCTCTTCATGGACGTCAAAGCCGCATGGCACCTTTGCGCGGATTACGGCGTCGAGTTTTTCCCAATCCATATCGCCCGTTACATCCACAGCGAGCATGCCGCAGCCGATGTCAACGCCGACGAGGTTTGGCACCAGCCGGTCTGTCACGGTCATTGTGGTGCCGATGGTGCAGCCGGCGCCGGCGTGGACATCGGGCATGATCCTGATCTTCGCCCCAGCGAAAGCCTCCTGACCGCAGAGCTCGGTGATCTGCCCAATGGCGAAATCGTCAACGATCTCCGCAAATACAATGGCCGTGTTGAATTTACCTTTGATCTTCATAGTATTTTTCCTTTATTGTCTTGGTTATTTTTTTATTTTGCCGCAGTTTTCATCGCTGATGAAATTTTCGATGAGGGCGCGGACGACAGAGTTAGCCGAATATTGCGCTCCGGGATTTTCTGCGTTCAGCCGCTCGACAGCCCGGTAGAGTTTTCGTTTCATCTCTTCGGGGAGTCTAATAAGAAGCTGTGCGGAGTCAGGAGCGTATTGATTCGGCATTTAGACCGTCCCTTAACGGAGCTCTCCGCCTGCTGAGCAGAGGTCGATCGCCGCTACTTCGTCGATAAGATTGGCGTAGCCTGACGAGGTTCTCGCTATGAATGACACTATTTGGTCTGACCAACCGTAGCAGTATGTGGTCAGTGGGTCGGAGGAGGGGATCATCGCGTCTCCATAAGCGGCTACGTTGACGACGAATGTACGGGCCTTCGGATTGATTTCAGCGCGGTATCTTGCGAGTTCCTGATGGAAGGGCGAGCCGGTGTTTTGCTGTTCGTCGGTTATTATGACGATATTGTCGGCAAAACTCCGCATCCACGTCATGAGTCTCAGCGGAGCGCCTGTATCCGTTCCGCCGCCGCTCGGAATGGCCGCCGCGGTCTCAAGTATTGGCATCTTATCATCTATCTCACATGCCACAGCCTCTGTGTCGAAGATGATAAATACACCGTTGCCGTTTGTCTTCCTGACTGTCGAGATGGCGAGCACGCCGCCGGCCATGAGGAACTGCCCTCTCATCGAGCCGGACACGTCAAGCAGCACCGCCGTCGCCCCTTCGACGGATGGGAGATTTTCCAGCGAGAGCTCCGCCGCGCGCTCCAGCGTATGCCTGATTGTGTCGCGCGAAGACATTTTCCAAGCCTGTGCAAAACGGAATGGCAGTATCTTCGCCCTGCGAATCGCCCCAGGGTCTGAGAATCGTCCGCGGATAAAATCCACCGCCGCCGGGTCGTTGAGGACTCCCGCGCGCTCCAGAGTCTCCAGATGACGCAGCAGCGCGAAAAGAGGCATAGACGGAAGCAGCGCGCCCCATAGCCCGGCGCTCATTGATTGAGCGGCGCCTGTGACGATGTTGTAGGGCAGTTGTCCCTCTTCTATCGCCTGTATGGCGGAAGCGCTGTCTCCGGCGATGGCCGCGGCCTTGAATTTTTCAAAGGCGGCGATCTGCGGAATAAGCCCGCGCTCCAGCCCTTCGGCATCAAAGCCGTTTGTGATGTATTTGAAGATGGTCTGAGTTTTTTTATCGACTGCTCTTGGATGGTAGACTCGGAGCAGGTCGCGCAGCCCATAACCGCGTCCCGTGCCCGCATATTTCAGCGCCGCGTACTCGTCGACGGCAAGCAGCTTTCGAGCCGCCTCGCGTTTCACCATGCGCCCTCCCTGCCCTCGTCCGAAAGATTCAAGCGCAAGCGTAAATTCTACGAGGTCGGGGATGATTTGCACTACATGGCCGAACGCCAGCTTAAAAAGGCTCGGCGAGGCCAGCGAAAGCACCGCCAGACCTACGAGCGGCTGCAGGCGCATAAAGCCTTCGCAGCGTGCGAAGACAAGGGCGCGCGCCATAAACTCGGGATCCTCGTCGGCGGCGAATACATGCAGCTCAAGGGCTCTGTCGCGACAAGCCTCTTCAGAGGCGTAAAAGATATTTGATATTGTGTTGGTGAGGAGCATCTGAAGATACTCCTCGCGCCAGTCGCGGCGGAAGCATGGATATGACTCCGCATTCCCGTTAAAAACCTTTTTCAATACATCAAGCGCATGTCCCATTTTTTCCGCCTCCCTGGCGAGTGTGATATAAAAAGCGCGAGGAAATTTACGGTGAGATTGTGAAAAGAGACGAATGTCACTTTTCCCCGGTTTCAAAACCGTTTTAAACAGTTTACAAGACTGTATATCGAAGAAATCCCACCGGGCGCCTCGCGCCAATTTGCTTTAATCAAAAGATGCGAGGAAATACTTTCCGTTCGGCCTGCAGCGTTCATTAGGCACTGATTTCGAAGGAGGCCAAACGCGCGCCTCGCATCTATATTTGTAAAAAACGATACGTGAGGAAAAATTTCGGCGAGCCTGTGTCAGACGGGCTCAAGGCCATGCTAGGCCGGCTCTGGCGAGCCGGTTGCCGCCATTTCAGGCGGCTAATCTGTAGAAGAAGCCCCGCCGCGCGCCTCGCGTATCTATTCTATCTCAATGACATGTACTATATCAGGTATATATATACCTGTCAAGCAAAAATTATATGATGGTGCTTCACATGTGTAAGGTCATAGTATTTTTGCCACACTCCGAAATGCTATAATTAGTCTCCATCGTTCGCCCTCCTGTTCCAAGTTATAGCTCTCTGCCACACTCCGAAATGCTATAATCTCCATGAAGCAGGCCGCTATACCACCGAGGTTATAGCTCTCTACCACACTCCGAAATGCTATAATATCTGTTGGGGAGAGGTAAGATACTACAACATTATAGCTCTCTAACACAATACGAAATGATATAATGGGGGAGGTGTCGATCAGTTATCATGTTCGGTGGGG
>NZ_JAJBUX010000080.1 GCF_020860125.1 Cloacibacillus sp.
ACATTACTAAGTGAACTTTACAACTTGCGCGATACTGTTTAGAATATTTGCAAAGAGCGGAAGGTGTTTCCGCCGCAATTACGGGGAGCCTGAATTTTCAGGCTGAGAGGAGGCTGGCCCTCGACCCGATGAACCTGATGTGGGTAATGCCACCGTAGGGAGAATAGCTTGGATCAGATGATGGCTGTCCTTCTTGGAGGGGCCGTCATTATTTTTAAGGGGTGTTTTCGATGAACGAAGAGAAGAGAACGACAACGGCTAACGCGCTGATCTGGTTCGGCGCGGCGGTCTCCATCGCGGAAATATATACGGGCACACTGATGGCGCCGCTGGGAATGGCGCGCGGCATGGGGGCGGTGATCGCGGGGCATCTGATCGGCGGCTTCCTCATGTATCTCGCGGCGCTGATCGGCGGCCTGTCGGGACGCGGCGCGATGGAGAGCGTCAAGCTCTCCTTTGGCGAGCAGGGAGCGAAGTTTTTCGCGGCGCTCAACGTGCTGCAGCTTGTGGGCTGGACGGCGGTGATGATCGCGGGCGACGCGATCTCGCTCGGCATCATCCTCAACCCGATGTACGGCACGGACAATACCCTTTGGTGCGGCGTGATCGGCATTATGATCGCCATTTGGATAATGCTCGACATGAAGAACTTCGAGCGTGTCAACAAGCTTGCGATGGCGGCGCTCTTCATCCTCACGCTGGTGCTCTCTTTCATCGTATTCAAGCGCGGCGCGACGGAGGCGGCCCGCGGCGTGATGAGCTTCGCCGACGCGATGGAGCTTTCGGTGGCGATGCCCCTTTCGTGGCTGCCGCTGATCTCCGATTATATGCGCGACGCGGAGGAGCCGAAAAAGAGCGCCGCCGTGAGCACCGTCGTCTATTCGCTGGCCAGCTGCTGGATGTATTTCATCGGCCTCGGAGTCGCGATCTACACGGGAGGCTCGGATATCGCGAAGATCATGCTTGAAGCAGGGCTCGGTATCGCGGGCGTGGTCATCGTCGCCTTCTCCACCGTTACGACGACCTTTCTCGACGCCTATTCCGCGGGTATCAGTTTCCACGTCATATTCAGCGGAATAAAGGAAAAGGCCGCGGGAGTCGCCGTCTGCGCGATCGGCACGATGACCGCCATTTTCGCGCGCTCCGACAGCTACGAGAACCTGCTCTACCTTATCTCTTCCGTATTCGCGCCGATGGTGGCAGTGATGGTGACGGACTTTTTCATCCTGAAGAGAAACCGCGCGGCAAGGCAGATCTCGCTGCGGAACATCATCTTGTGGGCCGTCGGTTTCGCCCTCTACCGCTATCTCATGACCGTCGGTAGCCCAATAGGCGCGACGCTGCCGGTGATCGCCGCGACCATCGGACTTACCTGGCTGGCCGGCATAGCCTTACCGGAGAAATCGTAACAAAGATAAATAATTCACTTTGTAATATTGCGGCAATTCCTTTGCAATATCACACTATAAGGGCTACAATTAGGCTATAAGCACCTTATTATAGAAATTTCTCAGGGGGAGATTCCAATGGATGTAAAGAGCAAAGCATATCAGGAGCTGCTGAAGAAGCGTCCGCTGAACGTGCAGGCACGTTTCGGCGAGACGGAGATGGGGCTTGTCAGCGGGCGTGATATCGCGGCGGCGGCCAGGGAAGTCGATTCCATCGTGCTTGCGGCAAATGCGCGTCATCCGCTCGTGATAAAGGCCGTACTTCAGGCGGCAAAGAAGAAGAACGCGGCGGTGCTCATCGAGCTCGCTAAATCAGAGGCGACCTACTGCGGCGCGACCTACGACAACATTCCCGAATACGCCCTGAAGTATTCCGAGGAGATGGGACACGGAGCGGTATTCGGACTCCACGTAGACCATTACGCCATTAAGGGACAGGCCGACGTGCTGAAGGGCGTGGGGCATCTCACAAAGATCCTCAACAACGGCTTCACCTCGGTGGCCATAGACGCCTCGCACCTCGACGACTATGACAACTTCGCCGCCACCCGCGCGCTCGCGGACTGGCTGCCCTCGGAGCTCGGCCTTGAGGTCGAGGTGGGCGAGATCAAGGGGCCCGGCGAGCTTTCTACCGTCGAAGAGGCTCTCTATTATATCGGCGGCCTCAACGCCTGGCAGGTCTTCCCCGATTATCTCGCGATATCGAACGGCAGCCTGCACGGCACCTATGACCCGACGGCGGGACAGATGGAGGGCATCGATCTCACCCGCACGAAGGAGATCGCCGACGCGATCGCGCCCTACGGCGTGGCGATAGCGCAACACGGTATCTCCGGCACACCGCTCGACAAGGTATCGACTTTCCGTAAGTACGGCATCCGCAAGGGCAATGTCGCGACGCTCTTCCAGAACGTCTACTACGGAATCAAGATGGACCCGAACACCGGCAACGCGATCACCGAGGGCGGCACATACACGAAAGAGGCCGACCGCGGCATTTCGATGGAGCTCTGGGAGAAGATCGTCGCCGCCGGAGACGAGAAGGGAATGAGCCGCAAGAGCGGAGATTACAAGAAGCTCAATCTGCCCTTCTGCGATATGATCCTCGCGGAGCCCAAGCCGATCGTCGACAGGATCGTCGATGAGATGGCCTGGTGGGCGGAGCGTTTCATCGTCGCCTTTGGAGCGGAGGGCAGCGCCGACGCGGTGGCCGAGGTCATGGCGAAGCGTGTTGACCAGAACGCCTCCCCCGACCGCAAGGTTCTCGGCGAGAGGAAGAATTACACCAAGACCAACGCACCCGGCAAGGGCGGGAACGACGGTAAAAATTACGACGATTAAATATCCGCCGCGGCGCGTGCCGACTGTCTGAAAGGTACGTACATGTGGCATATCTGATCAAAAAATAAAGTTATCGCATAAAAGCAGGTCCGCGCGAAAGATTTTCGTGCGGACCTGCTTTTCTTTTTTTAATTTTTTACTGTTTTTCGATCTTCATCTTCCGCAGCTCGCGGCGCAGTATCTTACCAGCGGGAGATAGCGGATATTCGGTGACGAAACCGATCTTGCGCGGCACTTTGTAGTGCGCCAGCCTCTCACGGCAATAGCTCATCAATTCTTTCGCCGATACTTCGGCCCCTTCATTGAGAACGATGAAGGCCTTCACAAGCTCTCCCGCGACATTGTTCTTCTCTCCCACGGCAACGGCGGCGTGCACCGCCGGATGGGCGCATATGACCGCCTCCACCTCCTGGGGATAGACGTTGAAGCCGCTGACGATGATGATATCCGTCGCGCGGTCGACGATCTTGATGTAGCCGTCGGCGTCTATCTGGACGACGTCGCCGGTGTTGAACCAGCCGTCGCGGAAGCGTTCTTTTGTATTCTTTTCGTCACGGAAGTAACCGGGAACGACGGAGGGCCCCTTCACCCACAGCACGCCCTCCTGATGGAGGTCAAGCAAATTCCCCTCGCGGTCGCGTATCTCGATCTGGTAATCGGGATAGGGGCGGCCAACGGTACCAAGTTTCTTATCCGCCTCCGTGGCGTTGACGGCGACGACCGGCGAGCATTCCGTCAGGCCGTAGCCCTCAAGGATGCCGACGCCGAGGTATTCGCGGCAGCGCGCCTCCATCTGCACATTGAGACGGTCGCCGCCGGTGATGACGTGCGTAACGCCCTTTATGTGATGATCTTTTTTCGCCAGAGCCCCGAGCAGGAAGGCCATGATCGTCGGCACCGCGATCACCCGGTTGACGCCGGCCTCCTCTATCGCCTTTATCGTGCTGTCCACCGGTACGAAACTCGGGACCACCGCCTGACGCACCCCAAAGGCCAGCGGCATCATCCCCGCCATGTTGTAGCCGAAGGTGTGAAAGTTAGGCAGCACGTTGAGGAATACCGCGTCTTCGTCCAGCAGCCCAGGAACATGTTCCTCTATCGGCGCAAGGTTGCCGAGCATGTTCGAGTGCAGGCATACCACCGCCTTCGGCAGTCCTGAAGTCCCGGAGGTGGAGAATATCACGGAAGTTTCCGCGCACTCCGGCCTGCCCTGTCTGCTCCGCCACAGCGGCAGAGGCCCTTCGAGCGGTGATGGAACGAGCGGTATATCCGACGGGAAGCCCTCGCCCGCTGCCTTTTTATGGCCCTCGTCCGTGAGGACGACGGCGTTTACATCAAGCATTTTTATCGTATCTATCAGGTTTACTGCGCCGGTGCGCGCGTTAAGAGGAGCGATCGCCCCGCCGAGCCGCCAGCAAGCGACAGAGAGCGCCAAGACCATCGGCGAGTTGGGAAGCAGTACGGCAATGCGCTGTCCCCTTCCAAAGCCAGAGACACGCAGTTTCTCTTCACAGTCGGTGATGAGCGCCTCCAGGCGCTCCCAGCTCCACCATTCGCCCTGCCACCAGATACAGTCTGATTTTTCTTTTCCCTGCCAGGCCGCTTTCAGTGCATCCTCAAGCCGGTCTGTGTTGAACCTCTTTACCATCCCTATGCCACCCCACTACGCTTTATATAACATTATTATCACAGATTTTTCTGAGTTTATCCACTAAAATGCGGCTCTTGCGGACAACTTTGACAAACATTCATCTATTCGGATATGTGGCCGCAGCCACGGCGCTCCCGCCTCCGTACGCTGGTCAGTCTTTATTTACCCTGATACGCCGCTGGAAGATACCCTTATCGTGAGCACAGTAGACGACCGCCATAGCCTTGTTGAGCGGCATATGGCTGCGTGGGTCGATGGTAAGGGTCGCGTGTGTGAGCGGCAGGTTCTTTGTCGCCAGCAGAGTATGGCGTATCGCCTCCCCGCGGAAACCGGGGGTGCTCTGGAGAGCCGACGCGATCCAGCGTACGCCGTCATATGCCAGTATGGCGGCCATAACATCCTCCGGCGGGCAGTTCTCGTTATAGAGGCTGCGATACTCCTTCAGGACGGAACGGATCGGCGGATCGAGCGCCGACACCTCGTTCACCCACCAACTGCCCTTCAGGGCCTCCCCCGCGTCTGTATAGGTCTTATCGGTAAAACCCTCACCAAGGATGGTATCCAGAAAACCGGCCGCGCGCGCCTCCGAAACGATCTTCGCGGAGTCCTTTCCCGTTCCCGGCAGTATCAGAAGGTCCGCCCCACTCTCGAATATCGCCCGCATCGCCGCATCGTGACTACTCTCTTTTTTACCGTTATAGGAAAGCTCCGTGACAGTCTTGGCGCCAAACCCCACGGCCCATTTGCGCGCAGAGAGGTAGGTCTCTTCGGATAATTTATCAGATGAGTCGTAATAGAGGGCGATCTGTTTCTTATGCAGCGCCTGTGTGGCAAAATAGGAGAGCACCTTGCCGCGCGCTTTCGCGTCGTTCACGAGGCTGAAGGTATAGAGATAGGGCAGCGCGGCGTCCATAAGCTCCTCTTCAGCAGGCGGCGTCGGCGAGATAACGATGAGCGGCGCCTCGATGCTCTCGGCTAGCCGCGCTATCTCCGCAACGTTTCCGTTGTTGGCGCCAAGCATCATTACAAGGAAGCTCTTGTCCTTCATCGCTTTTTTGACCGAGGCTACCGCCTTCGCCGGATCCCTGGGCAAATCGAAACCTACTACTTTAAGCTTATATTCCTCGCGCAGCGGCCCCTGAATATTTATACGCTCGACCGCAAGCTGCGCCGCCCTCAGCTGCACATGTGATAGGCGCGCCTCCGGGCCGGACATCGGGGCGAAGAAGGCGATGCGCAGCTCGTCGCCGACAGGAGTACGCTGGCTGCCGATCTGGAAGAAGAGCACGCACAGCACCAGCATCGCCGCGATCAGAATTACGCCGTTATAAAGAGATTTTTTACGCATCCGCATCGTTCGGGGCCGGTTTGAGATGCCGCCGGATATCCTCCTAAGATTGCCAGGCGTGGCGACAAACCCCTCTCCCGCGGGACGTTCATCTTCATATTTATCGGCTACGGCGCCGTTTATCAGGGCCGCGACCTCTTTCGACTGTCCCGCCGTAAATCCAAGCTGCTGGCACAGACGTTCTTCCTGTTCCCCATCCAGAACCGCCTTTGCGGAATTGGCACGCCAGCCACACTTGAGAAGATACCTGAGGGCAAAGGTAAGATGAAAGGCCTCCTCGGCCTGCTGCGCGCAGCGGTCCTCAAGAAACTGTGACAGCCTGTCGGGGTCTTCCAGTATGTTTATTCCATAGCTATCTATCAATTCGGACAGTACATCACGAATGTTTTCGGACATCATTCCACTCCTTATCTTAATATAAATAGTATACAGCATTGGAGTTCATAAATGAATTTCATAAATTGTAAAAACGGCCCCTTGGTGATAAGGTATAGCTGAAACGAGGTGGAGAACGACATGTATAAACGTATCCCGGTGGCTGTTCTGTTTTTTTCGCTGCTTTCAGCCGCTTTTTTTATCGCCTCCATGAGTTGGCGCGTAGATTCTCTGGAGCTCCTCGACGACAGCCGGAGGGTGCTTTTTTCCGTGCCCATGGCGCTGGGACAGCGTTTTACGACGACATATATCCACTCCGTAGAGCTGACGCCGGTGGAAGATGAATATATCGTGCTCGGCGGGAAGATATGGACATGGCAGGAGCGCGTGAAATCGTCAAACGCGGGAATGCCCTGTTTCAAACCCGACAACGGCTGTTATATCAACACGAAAGAATGGCTGATATTTCAGGGCGGCCGCCAGTCGTGGGACCATTATTACCTTCGCGTCGGCAACAAGACCTTCGGCCTCAATAAAATGGAATTGGCGCCATTCGGCACAACGTGCTTGTTCAAAATTTTCCCCGGAAAACGTCTTACTGTAGCAGTAAAAAGCGGTCCTATGCTCTTTACAGAGCTCTATAAAACGGAGGCCCTTTACGAACCGCTTCCACAACAGCGGCTATTCTCGTCCTACAGGTAGAGGTTCACAAGAAAGAGGGCGACGCCGCAGTATGAAAGGAGAAGATATGGTGAGGACTTCCAGCCAAGCGGCAGACGCTCCCTCATCTTCATATAGGCCGCCCTTATCGGCGGTATTACCACTATTTGTACTATAAGGACCTTGAACCAGAAAAAGGCAAAGTCCGCGGCGTACATCGGAATACCGGCTAGCCTAAGCAGCAGCCCGATGTTTACCGGGACAAAGATCGCCGTTATTATCGCCGGACAGAGCGTCGAGCGGACGGCGTCATAGACCTCAAACAATGAGATATATTCCGTAAGTTCCGTCTGCCTTACCTTGCGGCAGGGAGAGACTACGGCGAGAGAAAAGAAAAAGAACACCAGTCCGATACGCCCCCAAAAATTCGTTACAATCGCAAGGGGCATCGCAGCATAGGTGTTAAGGCAGAATATGCTTCCAGGCACGCCGATATTTATCACAAACCAGGCAAGCGTGATAATAACAAGCAACAACGCTACCGTAAACTTGAAAAGTATATTTATCTGGTTTATGTCTATGGAAAAATATATCTCTTTTGAATATTGCTTGAGTCCCCTGATATAAAAATTCTGCGCCAGAATCAGCAGCGACACAGCAATAAGAAAGCCGCCCCTGACCGAGAAAAACTGAGGCAGCGACCCCATCGGGATAAAAAAGTAAACGGCAATGAGGAAAAGACACGAAAGGTAGAGCGCGCGGGGAGCTTTTTTTTTCTCATGGCGTATCTTTCCTTCGATAAACCGCTTGAAAGGGGAAAGGATCGGCTCCCTTTCACTGTCACTGATATTGAACACCGCGTTTTCTATGCCCATAAATAAAAGCGTGATGCTGATTATGAGGTAGACGAAGGCTGCCGCAGAAAACGGCATAATGATGAAGTTTATCAAGATGTCAATTCGCTCCTTGATTTAATTTATACAGAAACTGCGGCAAAAATACTATAACTTCAACATATTTTACGGCAAAATCACTAGCCGCCGCGGCGCATTTACCATATACTTTACATAGCTACAAAAAAGAGTCTAAAAAACAACAATTTTCCTTGTTTATGATTATATTACCAGAATAAAGGACAAAAATCATCAATAAGGCCTAATTTAAAAAAATGCTTAAAAAAAGAGCCGCCTTGAGAGGCGGCTCAGTGAATCTAGAATCTCGATCTTACTTAATAAGTCCCTTTTCCTTGTAGAACTTCTCTGCGCCGGGGTGCAGAGGAGCTGTAAGTCCGTCAAGCGCGCCTTTAAGGGTGATCTCTTTACCTTTAGCGTGGACCGCAGCGATATCCTTAAGGTTGTCAAACATAGCTGTCAGGAATTCATAGACCTGGTCGGCGGGAACTGAATCGTTGGTGATGAGGATCGCCATGACGGCCGGGGTCTTAGTCTCTTTGTCGATTCCCTTGTACGTATTCGCGGGGATCGTGCTTGCCACGAAATAGGGATATGCCTTGTGCAGCTTCGCGAGGAATGCGTCGTCAAAGCTCAGAAGGTCGACGTCTTTCGTCGTGGTGAGGTCCATGATCGAAGCGGTCGGGTAACCGGCAACGACGAATCCGGCGTCGATCTGATTATCCTTGAAGCGGCTGGTAGTGGCTGCAAAGTCGAGGAAATCGGCCTTTTTAAGGTCTTTGTAGGTAAGTCCGGCAACCTTGAATATCGCCTGTACGTCGCCTTCAACGCCTGAACCGGGGGCTCCGACGCCTACGCGCTTGCCCTTAAGGTCGGCGATGCTCTTGATACCGGCATCCTTAGCGATGACTACCTGGATGTGCTCGGGGTAAAGCGAGGCTACGGTGCGGATATTCTTAAGGGGCTTGCCCTGGAACATCAGCTCTCCGTTGTACGCCCAGTAGGTGATGTCGTTCTGCACGAACGCGATTTCAATACCCTTTGTGGCGATGAGGTTCACGTTGGCCACGGAAGCATTTCCGGTCTCAGCCGTGCACTGGATCTTTCCGCCCTTGGTGACAGCCGCCGCGAGGGCTCCGCCGACCGCATAGTAGGTGCCGGTCGTGCCGCCCGTCGCGATCGACATATAGGTGGGCGCCGCCATAGCGACGGTGGTAAGGGAAAGCGCTGCAAGAAGTGCTACAAGTGTTACGATGATGCCTTTCTTCATTTTTGTTTCCTCCCCAAAAAATTTTTTTTGCAATGCGGGCTCCTAAAAGAAGCCCGCTGATCGCCAACTATAATACTCTTTTTTCCAACAAGACTCAACACAAGACCTGAGTTCCGGCTGGAACCGTGAAAAGGAGCTAGGCCTTTGCCGCGTTTCTTTTGGCCTTTGCGGTCTGTACGATATAAATCACGGCCAGCACCGCCAGCCCCGCCAGGTCGGAGGTCGTCCCAGGAATCAGAAGTCCTATCGCTCCGCCAAAAGCCAGGATACGCATGTACCAGGCAAGATGGGCTTTGAAGAAGCCTATCGAGAACATCGCGAGCAGGAATACGCCGATCAAGGCCGTGCAGATCGCCTGCACCATTACCATCGGCACCACGTCGATGAAAAGCAGCATCGGGTTATAGACGTAAACATACGGCACAAGGAATCCGGCCAGCGCCAGCTTGAAGGCCGTTACACCCGTCTTCATCGGGTCGGAGCCGGCAATACCGGAACCGGCGTAGGCAGCCAAAGCTACCGGCGGCGTCAGGTCTGCCGCGATACCGAAGTAAAAGACGAACATATATGCCGCCATCGTGGGAACGCCAAGCTGGAAGAGCGCCGGGGCCGCCATGGTGCTGGTGACGATGAAGTTCGCCGTCGTCGGAAGTCCAGTACCAAGGATGATGCTCGCGCACATCGTAAAGATGAGCGTCAGTATCTTGCTGCCGCCAGCCGCCGTAACGATCGCGCCGGCGATGCGCAGGGCAAGGCCGGTAAGCGTCCCCATACCGACAACCATACCGACCGTGGCGCAGGCGCAGGCCACGCCGATAGCGCCGCGCGCTCCGGCCTGGAAGGCCTCGTATATTCTAACCGGCGTCAGGCGCGTCTCTTTGTTGAGCCACGAGAGCACGAAGCTGACAAGGATGCCGTTAAAGGCCGCCTTCAGCGGCGTGTAGCCGGCAAGAAGGAAGTAGATGATCGCGATAAGCGGGATAAGCAGGAATCCCTTTGATTTAAGCAGCGGCCATATCGGGGGCAGCTGCGACCAGGGGATACCTTTGAGTCCGAGACGGCAGGCCTCAAAGTGAACCTGAACCATGACCGCAAAGTAGTAAAGCAGAGCGGGAACTATCGCCGCGACGGCAACCTGGATATACGGCATGCCGAGGAACTGCGCCATGATAAAGGCGCCCGCCCCCATGACGGGAGGCATGATCTGGCCGCCAGTAGAGGCGACCGCCTCGACTGCGCCGGCAAAGTGAGGTTCGTAGCCGACGCTCTTCATGAGCGGGATCGTAAACATACCAGTGGTACAGACGTTGGCAACGGAGGAGCCGGAAACGGTCCCCATCAGACCGGAGCTGACGATGGCAACCTTCGCGGGACCGCCTGTCGACCAGCCGGCGAGGGCCATCGACAGGTCGATGATGAACTTTCCAAGGCCGGTCTTTTCAAGCACGGCCCCGAAGAGGATGAACATGAAGACAAAGGTCGACGATACCTCGAGAGGCGTCCCGAATATCCCCTCCGTACCGAGATACATATGGTTTACGATACGCGCTACGGAGAAGCCTCTGTGCGCGAGCATCTGCGGCATGTAACGTCCAAAATAACAGTAAAGCAGCGCGATGATCGCAAGACAGGGAAGGACCGGGTTCGATATCCGCCGCGTCGCCTCCAGCAACGTCGCGATAAGGATGAATCCCATTACAAGATCCGTTGTGGTAGGCAGCCCGGCCCTCGTAACAAGGTCGTTAAAGAAGAATACGAGATATAGCGCGCTGGCAACCCCTAGCGCGGCAAGGATAAAATCATAGAAGGGTATGCCGCTTGTCTTTGACTGTTTCGACGTGGCCGGATAGAGAAGAAAGACCAGTGCCAGCGTAAAGGCCAGATGGACGGCACCCTGCATCTGGGCCAGCAGCAATCCGAAGCCTGAGGTGTAGAAGTGGAAGCATGACATCGCGACGGCAAGCAAAGCCACCATCTGTCCCTGCCAGCCGGTAAGCGCTCTGAAACGCGCCTCCGTGTCGTACTTGCGCATAAGATCTTCAAGATCGATCTTTGCGTTTTCCTCCACTTGATCAATTATTTTTACTTCTGTTTCACTCACCAAAAATTCCTCCTCCGTGGAGAGTCTGAGACATATACGCGGTTACACAAAACGGCAAGTATTTACATACCAAACAATAAAATAAATTCCTGATTAATCAAGATTCTATACTTTTTTATGCAAATAGCTGTCGTTCCGGTAAATAATAAAAAATCTCATCAATTATTATATACTTTTATTAGACAAGTATCAACAATCAGCTTTCTAAATATTCCACGGCGAGACACAGCTATCATTATAAAGATACAATGCCGGAGAAAAAACATTAGCTCCAAATCTGTATTCTCTCCGGATATTCTCTTAATAGCTTAAATAAAAAACTAAATATCCCATTTTCTCTTCATTATAATTCAATCCTACATGTTATTTTTGTTTCTGTCGCCTGCCAGAGTTTGGCAGGCGACAGAAATCCAAAGATTACATCTGGTTTGTGACGAGGGATACTTACCTTTTCTTTCTCTTGATAAAGAGCGCAGGTAAGGCAAGAAGCGCCATCAGACCGGCGAAGCCCGAGTTACAACCGCTACTGCTACCACCATTTGACGGCCTTGGCGGTGTAACGTTATCCGCCGCAACAAACGTTACAGGCGACGTAAATTCAGCATCACGCTTGCCATCCTTAATGACAAAAAACCCTCGCGTTTCTGCTGCTGTATCTATATAACGGTTTTTCTCATCAGCAAACTTAGGTATTATAGAGGAAACCTCCGCAGTTGTCATGTCATTCCCTGCTGTATCAGCTACCGCTATGTAAGCGCTGAGGTAAATATTATCACTATACTGTGATGTTCTCTTAAAGAAATAGAGAGATTCCTTGCCTTCTGGAGCCTCTAAAGCTACAGCCTTACCATCAATCATCACATAGAATTTGAAGGTTTTGAGTAATGTTGCTACGTCTGCCGCTTTAAGCGTATTCCATGTTTCCTGAGAAGCTCCGATAGAATCAGGTGTAAGTTTCATTTCAAGGCGCAGCGGTAATATCAGATCTTCGGAGATGCTGTCAACATTGAGATATATACCTCCCTGTTCATGACCAAGGGCAATGTAATCAGAACGCTGCGTACTGGTCAGATTGGATTTAAATACAGGGATGTTAAATTTAGTTGCAGCGACAACCTTAGCCCCGTCAAATATAACTTCATTACGGGCATCCTGATACGTACCAATCGTCACATCAAGCTGTGCCAATTCTGAACGCGAGGAATCATAGCCATCAAAATCAGCCTTGACGATCTGTGCCCCGGCTGTTCCAGGATATCTCGCGAGAGCAAGGAAACCATCTGTATATAGCTGGGTCATTTGTACCGCACTGTCTACCGTCATACGCTCATTGGGAGCGTGCCACCAACGTTCATTTCCAGGAATAATCGCACCGTATGCTATCTGTTTGCCATAATAGTCGCTGGCAAGAGTACCTCCGGTAGTTCCGAGCGGCGTTGCATTCTTGAAAATTTCATCGGCGTCATCAAAACCTGGCTGCTGAAGGCCAAACTGATAGGCCTCAAACATTGTTTTTACAAGAGGTGAATCTGCGGGCGCGTAAAGTGTTGGAAGCCCTGTTGGAGGAGTCATACTGCCAGTTTTTGTCCATCCCTTATCAGTGAATGCAGTAACATGCGCCATCCATTTTGCATTAGATTCGTCCTTTGTCTCCCAAAGAGAACGCGTATAGAGACGTGCGGTAAACTTGCCTGTGACAGGATCATACGGCGATGGGAAATACTTTTCTCCGCTAATTTTATCCGTATCGCTGTAGCCAAGAGCGATAGTCATCATTTCATAACCAGTTTTAGGATGCTTACCGCCACAGCCGAGATTGTAGCCGCGAACATCTTCAACTCCGTCTGGTGCAAAGAAGAATGAAAGATTTTCCGCGACCGTTTTAACTTCAAGGCCATCCGGCAGAGCCTTTGAAAGTCCATACATCATCCTCACGTAGGCGTTGCTGCCGTATGCGGGAGTCGGAGTCTCCATTGCTTTTTTAGTATCAATTGTTATAGTAACGTTCTTACACCCATAATCATTTGCAGTTGAGTAATCATATTTAAAATCCTCTACCTCCCATCCTGCGTTTACAATCGCAAGATTGAACTTGGCCTGGAAATCCATTCTCTCTTTATCACCATTACTACTAGTCGAACCCACTGCATCGTCTGGAATTCTGAGCGTAAATGCTGCGCGAGACGGCACCATAACTCCGCTTCCATATATTATGTGTTTGATCGTTTTATCAGTTTCAGGATAATGGGTAACATCAAGTTTTGTATCCAATAGGCTAAAGTCTTTCCCGTCATCTATAGAAATATCTTTAGTAAAGTCACAGTTCCAAGAGACTGTGTTACCATAAATTACAGGGAAACGTGAATCGGAGGTAAAGGAACCGACAGGCATCTCTTCCTGGTGGCGAAGTTTGTAACACCAATTATCATAAAACGAAGAGGTCATGCCTCCATCCTGCGTTGGCGTGTATACCCCGTTTTTTAACGGTATTCTCCTGTTACTCGGACTGTTGTCCTCAAATCCCCCCATTACGACACGAACACGGCGATCAATAGCATAACCGCTGTCCATAATAGCTTTAGCGCCAAACAAAGTTGCGAGGGTAGGACCGCTATCATCCTGAAGACCGCAGCCGTACATCCATCCGTCTTTGATGTAAGGAGTCCAGGGCGATCTTACCCAACGCGGCATATTCGAAGTACTGACAGAAGCCGGCGGAGAGTCAAGGTGACTAAGAGCCATGACCATTTCCGGAGCATCCGGGTCTCCAAACTCTGCATAAACATACATGGCATCATTACGCTGTACTACAATAGGAAAACCAAGACTTTTTGCAAGATTTTTCGCATAATTGAATTTTGCGGCTTTGCGGTTTGGTTCAGTTGGATCGTTCCAATACACCACATCTGGAGTTTCATTAACGTATTCTGAGGAACTATAGGAAATCGTATCGTACTTTACTCCACCTAGAATAGCATCAACGAGCTGATCTTTCATCTCGGACACGGTCTGGTGCATCTTCTGGCTTTCTTCCGGCGTTACGGAAGCCCCTGACCATGCAAAATCAGCATTAGAAACGCCTATTCCAATAGTCGCAGTAGCAACCAAGGCAAGTCCTGAAAGTATTGCTGTTTTCTTTGCTAACCTGAACAATTTCGTCTCCTCCTTACTTTTGTCGAACAAACAAAAAATAGCATAATAGACATAAAAAGCAGGAACTATACATTTATCTAATTCTATTTGCAGGCAACACCTCCAGATATGTAAAACGAGTACTTCGAGCATACAAGAACACACATAGAGCACCCGCCAAGAATGAAAAAATGTCAGGCTATTGCTTATACAAAAAATTAAATTATTACTTGTAAAAAAACTATTTCAAAACAATTGGGTTTCGCGCATTATGTCTACAATGTCAATATTTACATTTGAATATTTCAAAATATTTGGCATGCTTCCTTGGACTCGAAACCTTAAAATTAATAAAACAAAGCACTAAACTCTATGCACGGAAAACTAAGGGCAAACAGATTGGGATTATTGCTTAGCAACACCTCCAAACATGCAAAACGGGCATCTCTGTTGCATAGAAAAAATGCAACAGAAACACCCATTCTACGATATTCGGTGCTAGATTACTGTGTAATTTTGAATTCTTACTATATAAATAATTACTTAGAAGGACTGACTGACTGACTGACTGACTGACTGACTGACTGAGCGTAGCACATTATATTTACAATGTCAATACATATGCTTGACTTTTTCAACATATCAGCTACACTCCATCATTCAGAAATGTTTTGATGTACATATAATACTAACCTATAATTTTTTACAAGACTATCTACAAAATAATAAGTATAGGATATACTACTTTATGCACGGAGTCAATCAGTTTTATTAACTGAGGGCAATTTTTCATAAAATTTATATTTTATATCCTTAATTTGATTTTTCAGCATAAAGGAGATTATTATGGAAAATATTAGCCATAAAAACAAAAAACTATACATTTTTATTATTATTACTGTATTAATAATAATTATTAGTGGCTATTCCTGGATAGGTAAAAGTGCTATTCAAAAAAACTATATTATTTTTCAAGAAGCACAACAACTTGAAAAAAACAAAGAATACAGTAAAGCTATTGGTAAATATGAAGAGGCCGCAACAAAAGGAGACCCGGCTTCGCTTGTTGCACTTGGTAATATCTATTACTATGGTAAGATCGTGTCACAGGATTACACAAAAGCCCTCGGTTATTTTGAAAAAGCGGCAAAACATAAAAATGCCGAAGGGTATAAAAACCTTGGGGTCATGCACCAGTCAGGATTTGGTACAACAGTAAACTTGAAAAAAGCATATGACAGCTATCTTATGGCAGCAAAGTTAGGAAACAGTGAAGCTGAATTTAATCTTGCATCAATGTACATGAGCGGTTTCGGTGCAAGTCAGGATTTTAAGGAAGCAATGAAATGGTTTGAAAAATCCGCCGCTCAAGGAAACAGTAACGCAATGTGCCAGATAGCCTATATTAAAGGTATCGGCTTAGACGGAAGCAAAGGTAATATGAAACTCGCGATGGAGTGGTACAAAAAGGCTGCCGAATTGAAAAATAGCGAGGCTATGGTCACTCTTGGAAACATGTACTGGATGTCCTATGGAGTAAAACAGGATTATAACGAAGCTTTCAAGTGGTACAAAAAAGCAGAGAGCCTTGATTCACAAGAAGCAATTTGTAATATTGGGCTGATGTATGAAAACGGATTTGGCGTAGAAAAAAACATATCTAAAGCTTTGTCATTTTATAAAAAAGCCGCCGATATGGGAGATTCCGTAGCACAAAACCACTATATGCGGCTAAAAACACAATAACAAACTAAGGAGACTGGCATCATATATCAACGCTAGCCTCCTTTTTTAACTATTTACAATTCCGAGAAGAAACGCCATTTACCTATGGTAAAAATAGTTTTATGCTTTCGTTTCCGCGAAGAGCTTCTTCTCCTTAATTCACTGAATAATATAGATCAGCGCCAGGACTGCGATGTCGGAGATCGTGCCAGTGATCATCAGCCCTAAGACTCATCCAAAGGCCAGCAACCGCATATGTCGTTTGTCTTGGATTGCCTGTTCTACGTAGCCGGATAGAGAAGAAAGACCAGTGCCAGTGTAAGTACCAGATGGACGGCGCCCTGCATCTGTGGCAGCAGCAGCCCAAAACCCGAGGTGAGAAATGGTAGCTGGACATTGCAACGGCAATCGGAGCCACATCTGTCCCTGCCAGCCGGTAAACGCCCTGAAACGCGCCTCCGTGGCGTACTTGCGCATAAGACCTTCAAGAACGATCTTCGCGTTCTCCTCCACCTGATCAATTACTTTTACTTCTGTTTCACTCACCAAAAAATCCTCCTCAGTGGAGAGCCTGAAACATATAAATGGTTACACATGAGCGGCGTGTATTTAAATACCGCACTAGAAAAAACAAACTCTTGATTAATATTCTCAAACGAGAGGCGACAATCGCCGCCACTTGTACAGGAGACAAAAAAACACAGATATACCGGAAATATCTTTTATCGTTCTTACTTCTGTAGCCAGCATGAAGGAAGGATTATCCTATATTTTATTCGATAATGTAAATAAAATATAACGATAGCGGCTGATTATATATAAATCGCATTGCCGCATTGGTATCTGAGTTCACAACAACTATAATTCGGCAAAAAAAACCCTATCGCCTGCATAAGTTCGGCAGGCGATAGGGCAGATATCAACTTTTGTTATACCACGTAATAACTACCGTTTCTTTTTGACGTAGAAAAACAAGGGCATGGCAAGAAGAGCCATCAGTCCTGCGGCCGCTCCGGCGTTGCATCCAGATGAGGATGACGAGTGGGATGCGGGGCCGTCCGCGTGAGTTCCGGCATATTTAACCAGAGCGCCAAGCACGGCGTTGCACAGGTCCTGATCGACATCCACGCCGCGGGTATCTTTCAGCGCGTCACGTTCCGGATGCCACTGTACCGCGAGGGCGAACAGGCTGTCGCGGTGCTCTATTGCCTCTACGATACCGTCGGAGGAGTAAGCCGCTATCGTCAGTCCCTTGCCCAGCTTTTCCGGGTTGGTGGCCTGATGGTGCGCCGTAGCGACCAGATCGATCGAGGTGTCTCCGATGATATCATACAGCCATTTCGAACCAGTAAGTATGCCTATGTTCTCCCCTGATTTAAGGTTATGATAGCCTGTGCCGCCGCTGTGGATCAGGCCGTCTATCTGGACACGGTAATGCGGGTGTTCCTTACAATCGGCGGAAACATTAACATATTTTTGAGTCTCCTCATCCCATTTGTTATACCCCTTATCTTCAAACACACCGGTAACACGGCTTTCATCGATCTCACCGGCGATAACCTTCTGTCCCAGATAGTAGGGGATATCCTGGATCAAACCGCCGCCCATCGCCACATTAAAACCCTGCTCGCCGCGGCAGACCGCCAGCAGAGGGACGTCCATGGCGACAGCCTGCTGCATCAGACTGATATCCGAAGTATCGCGAGCGTCATTCCATCCGCTTGATCCGTGCGGCGTCTGCTTTTCACCGTAAAGCGCGGGGTTCCAGTCTTCCCCACCTGTCTCGAAGAGGCCGTTAATCTTGGACAAAACCTCTTTAGCCTCCTCAGCGCTCTTTACCTGCGGCAGGAATACGGCGAAAGCTCCGTTACGCTCAAAGGCCTCGGCAAATCCTTTGTAATCCGATCCTATCTTATCGCTTTTCCAGGAGATACCGACCACTGGACGGGTACGGACCTTCGTGACAGTGACATTTGCGATCTTACCACTGTCATCGATGGCAAGATCGGCGACAACCGCTTTGCCCAGCGTACGCTCGCCGGTGTCGGTGCTTAAAACTGCCGCCGGGGCATCCGGCACTCCCATAATTTCCTTCAGCTTTGCCACCGTGTCAATACCGTTGCCGCTCTTATCAACGACCTTCGCGCCGCTGACATCGGCGGAGTAAACGACATTGTATTCAAGTATAGCGCTTTCATTGATAGAATAAAGCTTCGCGCCGTTCAGCGTTTCCGCCGCCAACGCCGATAATGGCAGCACTGACAGCATCATCAGTGCCACAAAAACAGATAGGAACCGTCTTCTCATTCTTCATAACACTCCTTTTCTTTTGTTAGGACCAAGCTTACTAAGAACCCAACCACACAAAATCAGCATCGAAAGCTCCCCTGCCGACAACGGCTGCTGTCAAAAAGACAGGCATGAATAGGGTTAACACTTTCTCTGCTGAACCAAACGTTTTATCACCTCCCGCATGTTCAGGTTTCTAACGCATGTCCCCGTTTTTCAAAAACAGGCTAAGAACAACATCCGCGTAGGCTAAAGACACCAAGCCCGCATTTTATGATTCCACTCGAAGATAAAGGCGGTACATATATCAGCGCATAACTCAACAGTCACGACAAAGATATTCACACAGCTTACCAGGCTGTATTCTCTTCATACGCCTTTACCACTGTCCGTATCCTGCCGTTACAATTGCGCGGCTATATTTTTCTAACAATAATATTTTTTACATTACAGTTAGTATTTATCATCAAACTCTACTTAGCAATAATACTGGTTATTTTAAGCATTGTCAATGATATTATGAATAGTTATTACCAATATAACTAATTAGTTATTTGTAGAAATTGTAAGTATATTATTAAATATGGACACTAAAGAATTCGGCAGAAGGTTAAAAAAATATAGGGGAAAAACATCACAAGAAAAACTTGGAGAGTTGTTGGGCTATGGGCAGACCTATATCAGCAGCTTGGAGAAAGGCCTGTCAAACCCATCGATTGAATTGCTGGACAAGCTCGTAAAAATAACGAGAATCACCTCTTCTTACTGGCTCGGAGAAATCGATGAAGCCATCCCCATTGAGGACTTGGCCTCTCTCTTTGAAAACGCCGGTAAAAACGCCCCGCCTCCGTCTACCATAGCAAGCAATAAGAAGTTTTCCGCCTTTGACATGGAGCTTGATTCTTTGTCTTCATTTTTCCGTGACCGTGTAAAACATGAAATCTGCACTGCCAAAGATTCAACCTTCAAACGTGTACGGGAGGACGTTGAAGAGCTGCGTATCCTGCTCGAAGATGAGCAGCGGGAGAAAAACGACAGATAAGGGTACAGGCGGCCTTTTTTGTTTTATTGCGCGATATTTCGTTCCGAAAGGCATAGCGACCTGACGACGTGTTAAGCATGTATCATCTTTTTTGTGTTCAACATAAAAAATGCGGGCTCCCTGACAGGGCGCCCGCATTTTTTATTTTTGCTGAGATTCATCTCATCCATACTTTCCGTGGAGAGTTCTTATTAACCAGACAAACTACATAAATCAGCGCCATTGTGGCTCGCAATCATCGCCGGCAGGACATTCAGCCGAAATAGCGGTGAGAGGCTAAATCAGCGCCGCAGCGCACCAATATCAGGACTACTGCCTGCCGCCACACATTTCGACCGATTTGGAGGCGCCGATCCGGTCCGCGCCGGCTGCTATGAGGCGCGCGGCGAAATCCGCGCTGCGTATGCCGCCGGAGGCCTTGATCTTAAGGGCCGTCCCTACCGTCTCCCGCATCAGCCGGACGTCCTCCTCAGTCGCCCCCGCGGTGGAAAAGCCGGTGGAGGTCTTTACGAAGTGCGCGCCCGCCGCCATCGCGGCGCGGCAGGCGCGTACCTTTTCCGCTTCCGTGAGTAGACAGGTTTCGATTATCACCTTAACGATACATCCCGGAACCGCATCGACCACGGCCTTGATGTCCTTAGTTACATCTTCATCGGCGCCGTCTTTTAGAAGCCCTATATTTATCACCATATCGATCTCCGCCGCCCCCTCCTCCGCGGCCTTTTGGGCCTCAAAGGCCTTGGAGGCGCCGCTTGCCGCTCCGAGCGGGAAACCTACTACGGTACAGACGGCGACTTCGGTTCCCTTAAGCAGCCAGGCCGCCAGAGGTACGCGCGAAGAGTTCACACAGACAGAGGCGAAACCAAAGCTGCGGGCTTCGGCGCAGAGTTTTTTTATGTCTTCAGCCGTAGCCTCGGGTTTGAGATTAGTATGGTCTATATATGGCGCCAGATTCATCTATTATTTCTCCCTTTCCTTGCCCAGTTCCGTTATCCGCTGTTTCAAGACATCATCAAATATTGCCAGGCCCGGTATCGAGCTGGATTTCGGATATCTGTGAGTCAGCTTATAATATACAATATCCGGCGGGGAGTCGTAAACCTTTTGAAATACCGCAGCTGGAGATTCTTTCTTGAATTGTCCAGCGGCAGATTCTGGAATCATACACCACTGCCCCGGATGTTTCATCAGGGAGGTCACAAGATTCACCGAATCGAGCTTTACCTTGAAGGACTTCATCGGGTCCCATATATGGTCATGCCACAAACGGTACCCACCGCTCCATTCGATATAGAATTCGTCCTCCTGTTTCAAATCATCCGGTTTTATAAATTCTCCGGGCGTCTCCCCGTCATAAGGAATGCGCGCCGCGATAAATCCCTCTTTATAGAAGGGCTCTATCTGTACGTAACGCGTATTTTCCTCGTGCAGGGTGATCGCGACGTCAAGCGCGCGGCTTTCTACGGCCTGGTACATCTGGTCGGAAGGGTCCGTCAAAATACGCAGATAGACCGGAGGTTCATGTTCAAGCAGTATGTTGTATATCTCAGGAAGCAGGCGGCAGTTAACACTCTCTGAGCCTCCTATGGTGAGAGAATAGGCAGAACCGGGACTGCGTGCGTTTCCGATCTCTCTGCTGACCTCCTGCCATTTGAGCGCGAGCGGAAGAAACCCCTCGCCGGCGGGCGTCAGGCGAATAGATTTCATACCCTTCTGGCGGTCTACCAGTATCATCCCCATCTCGCTCTCCAGTTCGCTGAGATTGTAGCTTATCGTCGACTGTGTGACATTGAGAAGCTCAGCCGCTTTTCCGAGAGTACGCGACATGGCGACGGCAAGAAAGGTCTCTATTCCCTTTTCGTGCATTCTCATCACCTCCCTAAATTATTTTATTCTATTTCTATCTTTTTATCAGCTTATTTTAACAGCGTAAGCATCGCTCCCGCGGCGACCGCCGTACCGATTACGCCGGCGACGTTCGGTCCCATAGCGTGCATCAGGATGTACTGCCCGGGAAATTCCTTGGATATCACCTTCTGGCAGACGCGCGCCGCCATCGGTACGGCGGAGACCCCGGCCGCGCCTATGATGGGGTTGATCTTACCGCCGGAGAGCACCTTCATCACCTGGCCAAAGACGACGCCACCCGCGGTGCTGAAG
Source organism: Cloacibacillus sp. (assembly GCF_020860125.1). Classification (NCBI taxonomy): domain Bacteria; kingdom Thermotogati; phylum Synergistota; class Synergistia; order Synergistales; family Synergistaceae; genus Cloacibacillus; species Cloacibacillus sp. Next base: position 21,454 of record NZ_JAJBUX010000080.1, read on the forward strand.
ATGAAGGCTACAAGTCCCAGGCAGATTATCTTGATCGTCGCGATCGTCAGGAAGGTTTCAGCGCTCATCGTCGCGCCTACGGAGATGCCGAGGAATATTGTCGTGGCGTTAAGCACCTCGTTCTGCGCGGCCAGCGAGAGGCGCTCCGTACAGCCGCATTCACGCATAAGGTTTCCAAACATCAGCATCCCGATAAGGGGGACCGCCGCGGGAAGAACGAGACCGCAGGCCAGCGTCGAGACTATTGGGAAGAGAATGCGTTCGGTGCGCGAGACGGGGCGCAGCTGCTCCATCTTTATCGAACGGTCGGCCTTAGACGTAAACAGCCTGATGACCGGCGGCTGAATGAGAGGGACAAGCGACATGTAGCTATATGCGGCCACCGCCACCGCCGGCAGGATCGCCGGCGCCAGCTTCGCACAGAGATAGATCGCCGTCGGTCCGTCCGCTCCGCCAATGATGCCGATGCCGGCGGCCTCCTGGATCGTAAATCCCATCAGCATCGAGCCGATAACGGCGACGAAGACGCCAAGCTGCGCGGCGGCGCCGAGCAGGAAGGTGATAGGGTTCGCCAACAGCGGGCCAAAGTCGGTGAGCGCGCCGATGCCCATGAATATTATGATCGGATATATCTCATGGTTTATGCCAAACATGACATAATAGAGGAATCCACCCTCGTCGATGATCCCCGAAAGAGGAAGGTTCACCAACAGGCAGCCGAAGGCTATCGGCATGAGCAGCAGCGGCTCGAAATCCTTAGCGATCGCAAGATAGAGCAGGACAAACGAGACACAGAGCATCAACAGATTGCCGGTCGTAAGGGCGACAAGCCCCGACTGGTCGACAACCCCCTTCAAAGCGGTAATATAGAGCTCCATCGCTATTTGCCTCCCGTGGTCTTTTTATCAAACGATGCGACCAGTTTTCCGGTGGCCTTCATTACCAGCATAAGCCCTATTATTACAAGGAAAACGATACTCAAGGAGATGAAGGACATGACAAGCGCCCCCATCGGTCCGACAAAATATGAACTAAGCGAAGCCGTAACAGGCATATCAAATTGCCTCCTAATATTTTGGCGTAAAATATTATTATTCTGTTGTATAGAATTAATTTTGAACAGCACTATCAGTATAGAAAAATTTGGGCGGATACTTTATGTGAGGATACTATTCCCTTTTCTGGACTGTTTTGGGGTCGCTGATGCCGCAGTAACGGGCATTGGCCATATGGATGCAGCTGAGCAGATAGGCGGAGACAAGGCTTGGCTCCGTCCCCATTTCCAGCAAAAGGGGGAGATTGGTGCGGAATACGCCGGGCTGGTTGTCGTCGCGGTTCCGGAGGCTTTTCTCCACCGCTGCAGGGACTGAATCAGCGGGAATGGATATGGTGCCGAAGGATATATCGTCGGCGTTGACGAACAGGTACATAATATCGGCACCGGCGTCGGCATAGCCCGGAGATGCAAACGAAAGAGGGGAGCCCACCGCAAAGAGCATGACGATGAGCGCAAACAGCGCCAGCGTCATCTTTTCTTTGGACCGTACAGAAGAAACGATCATCGTCCAGGCCTCCCTCTCTTTTGATCTGCAACCTTACAGAGATTAAATACCATTTAACTTAATATTTCAACTACGCACTACTATTTAAATATTTAACCCATGAATTTTCTCATGAGATATGTGCAGATTATCACCACCGCACACATCACGATGATCCCTAGAGTCCCCGAACCGCTGACTATTTCAGCAGACGCCTCGGCTGGAAGCGCCGCAAAGGTGAGAAAGGTGAACAACAACAGAAACAGGAAAGTTTTATTTTTCATCGAACAGCCGCCTTTCTAAGGGCACAAAAAAGAACCTATCAGAATAACGCCTCTGATAAGTGCTGTTCGTTACTTTTATATCATAAAATTAGGGGAAGTCAACAATAAAACCGACAAGATATATCGAAAAGCAGACTACTTCCTGGAATTTCCACGGGAATTATCATAAAATTTGTATTATTTCAACATAAAAGTTCTCGCCGCCCTTATGAGCGCGATCCCAGCTAAAATTGAAAAAACATCTCTATTCCAGTAATATTGACCGATGAGGGGGGAAAATCATGGAACTTCGCGTGCTGAAGTATTTTCTGACGACGGCCAGAGAGGAGAATATCACTAAGGCGGCCCAAAGCCTGCACATTAGCCAGCCCACGCTCTCGCGGCAGCTTATGCAGCTTGAGGAAGAGCTGGGAGTGACGCTCTTTCACCGAAGCAGCCACAACATAATCCTCACGGACGAGGGACAGCTCTTGAAACGCAGGGCACAGGAGATGCTTTCTCTCGTGGACAGGGCCAAAAACGAGATATCGCAGAGGAACACGGAGCTGGCGGGCGTCGTCACCATCGGCAGCGGCGAGCTGCGCAGCGTCGGCACGCTGTCCCGCGCCATGTCGGCATTTCACGCTGAACATCAACAGGTACAATTCAGCATATACAGCGGAAATGTGGATAACGTCAAGGAGCGCATCGACATGGGGCTCATTGACGTCGGGCTTTTTGCCGAACCGGCTGACGTTTCAAAGTATGAATTTATCAGGATGCCGGAGACGGAGATAAACGGCGTGATCGTCCGCCGCGATTCCGACCTCGCGTCAATGAAGGCGGCAACGCCGAAAGATCTGGCGGAGGTGCCTCTGCTGCTCCCCGGACGCGCTCTGCTTCATAACGAATATGCCAACTGGTTCGGAGAATATTTCGACAGGCTTAAAATCATCGCGAATTTTAACCTGCTCTACAACGCCGCGGTCATGGTACGAAACGGAATAGGCGCCGCTTTCTGCGCCAGGCTCGACTTTGATTACGAGGACCTCGTCTTTCTGCCTCTTTCTCCGAAGATGGAGTTTGGCTCGGTTCTGGCCTGGAAGAGGGAAAGCATATTTCCTCCGGCGACGAAAACCTTTCTTGAGTTTGCCAAGTCATACATCAAAGGCATTTCTTGAAATACGATATAACAATTAGACATTAAAATAAAAAAATAATATTATCCAGGCGTTCCCTAATGGGAGCGCCTGATTTTTTCAGGCAGCGCAGCATTGAGGGAGGCGTATGCTTATGAAGAGATATTTTGCGGCGCTGGGAATTTGGGCGGCTGTGATTTTGTTTATCGCGTGTTCCGTGCCGGGGAGGGCTGACTGCGGCCCACGGCGGGAGCACGGTGCGCCCCATGAGAGAGATGAAGAGATGGCAGAACGCTGCTACCGCGATATGTATAAGGCGATGATAGCCAAAGACGCGGAAGGACTTTCGCTGTTGCTCGACGAGTCATTCGTGTTGATACACATGACCGGCGTACGCCAGTCTAAACAGGAATTCATCGATGCGGTCATGGATGGGGCGCTGAACTATTACACAGGCGACCATCAAAAAAGTCCTATTGAAGTTAACGGCACCATCGCGCGGATGACAGGAAGAACGATCGTCGACGCGGCGGTCTACGGCGGAGCAAGACACACATGGAGGCTGCAGCAGCAGATAAAGCTTGTAAAGAAGGGGGAACGTTGGCTGATGACAGAGGCCATGGCCTCGACGTTTTAAGAAGACGGAAGAGAGCTAAAACAGGCTATAAACACCGTATCGGGCATACCCAAATTTGCGCTGGCCGTAATCTGTCAGGAAGAACGCGGACGGAGGCGATATCTTGGTTACACCGAAAAGAGGCACGGATGGACTATAGACTGGAGCGTCTAGTGATACCCGGCGGTTAGCCGGCATAATAAACTTAAATATTACGATATCAGGAGGAATTTTCTATGAAAGATACAGTAATCTGGACGGGTGCGGGACAAATCGGCATGGCGATAGCCAGGCGGATCGGATATGGCAAAAAGATCGTCGTCGGAGACAGAAGCATCGGGAACGCCGAAACGATGGCAAAAATCATGAACGAGGCGGGCTTCGACGCCGTCCCTGTGGATATGGATCTTTCCAGCCGCGAGTCGATCATGAACCTGATCGCGGAGGCACGCAAATACGGAGAGATATCCGATCTCATCAACGCGGCGGGGGTATCTCCGAGCCAGGCTCCCGTCGAGACAATATTGAAGGTTGACCTCTACGGGACGGCGGTCCTGCTTGAGGAGGCCGGTAAGGTAATCAAAAGGGGCGGCGCGGGAGTAACTATCTCCAGCCAGTCCGGCCACCGTATGCCGGCTCTTACGCCGGAAGAGGATAAACTGCTGGCGACGACGCCGGCGGAAGAGCTTTTGAAACTCGACATCCTTCAGCCAGGCAATATCCGCGACACGCTACACGCCTATCAGATGGCGAAAAGGTGCAATGTAAAGCGCGTAATGGCCGAGGTGGTCAAGTGGGGGGAGCGGGGCGCGCGTATAAATTCCATCTCGCCCGGCATCATCGTAACGCCGCTCGCGCTTGACGAATTCAACGGGCCGCGTGGCGGTTTCTACAAAAACATGTTCGCGAAGTGCCCGGCGGGGCGCCCAGGTACGGCGGATGAGGTGGCAAACGCAGCGGAGCTGATCATGGGGCCGCGGGGAGCCTTTATAACGGGCGCGGACTTCCTCATCGACGGAGGGGCGACGGCGTCGTTCTTCTACGGGCCGTTAAATCCTGAAAAATAGAAAAGATATTTTCATGAAAAAAATATTGTCCTCAATTATGTCGGCGGCGCTGCTGGCCGTCATCACAACAGTCTGCCAGCAGGCCGAAAGCGCGGAGATCACGCTGACGGCGGGGGAAAAGGTCATCACCGCGCGGCTGGACGAAAGTGGGACGGCAGAGGCCTTTATCGCCACACTCCACCTCCGGAATGACGCGCGCCCATCAAGGCATCTTCCATAGACCATAAACCGCAAAAGGCGGCCGCCACATGGACGGCCGCCTTTACAAAGAGAGAGTTTATTAGATGAACGCAGGCTCGAAGAATAGGTCGTTTTCGGCAAACCTTGCGAGGCGGAAGCGGTGCAGGTCGACAAAAGGAGTCTCTCCCATGAGCATCTCCTTGCAGACACGCCCGCCGGAGGGGCCGAACTGAAGGCCATGGCCGCTCCATCCGCAGTTGACGAGAAGCCCCTCTACCGGGGTCCAGTCGATGATCGCGTTATGATCAGGCGTATTGTCATAGGGGCCGGACCACTGACGCACGACACGGACGCCTCTGAGGGCCGGTATTCTCTTGAGCACGCTCTTGGTGACGCCTTCGAGGAATTTGGCGCTGTTTCCGGCCTCCACCGTATGCGGCTCGCCGGGGTCGTCCCGTCCGAACATGAAGGTACCGTTCGGGCACTGCTTAAAGTAGGCTCCGTCGTCGAGACAGAGGACCATCGGACAGTCAAAGATTTCTACTGGCTCCGTGATAAGGATGTTGTGGCGCTCCGGATAGACTGGGAGCTCCACGCCTACTGTCGCCGCCAGCGGCGTCGACCAGGGGCCGGCGGTAAGGAGCACCTTCGGCGCGTGCCACTCTTCACCGTTCTCCGTCACGACGCCCTTTATTCTGCCGTTTTCCGCGAGCAGCTTCGCGACGGGAGTGTAGGTCTTTATCTCCGCCCCGAGACGGCGTGCGGCGTGCCCGTAGGCCAGCGTCAGCGTCTGAGGATTGATGTGCCCGTCGTCGCCGCAGAAGGCGGCGCCGAGGATGCCGTCAAGATTCAGATAGGGCCAGCGCTCATGTATCTCGGCGGGCGTCATCATCACAGAGGGGATGTCAAGGCTCTTCTGGAGCGTGACGTTTTTGTTTAGCTGCTCCATGCACGGGTCGGAGTAGGCGACCCACATGTAGCCCCACTGCGTGAATTCGAGCTTCATGCCGGTATCAAGCTCCTCCTCAAGCGTTGGGAAGACGGAGAGGTTGTACTTCGCCATACGGAGGTTGACCTCGGTACCGAAGTGCTGGCGAAGGCCAGCCGCCGAACGGCCCGAACCGCCCGAGGAGAGATATTCTTTTTCAAAGAGGACCGTTTTCACTCCGGCCTTCGCAAGTTCATAGGCGGTAGCTGCTCCATGCACACCGCCGCCAACAATGATCACATCAGCAGTTTTTATCGTCATGGCACATTACCTCCCTAGTCTTCGTCGGCCAAGAGCATGGCCTTTACCGGCTTCACGGGGGGACGGATGACTCCCGCCCTCACTTCGGCGATGGGTTTGCCGGTGGCGCGCGCCAGTTCGCGTACGATGATGTCGCGGCAGCCGCGTCCCTGGCATGGCCCCATACCGACGCGGAGGATGCGCTTCAATTCGTCAAATTCGGTGTAGCCCGCCGCGATCC
>NZ_JAJBUX010000081.1 GCF_020860125.1 Cloacibacillus sp.
AGGGAGAGTTGACCTTCGGTTCTCCCGCGGCTTTTGCCGCGGGCTCTGTTTGGCGTGGTTCCCGCGCCAAACAGAGCAACACTCCTTCCGTCAGCCGCCAAAAAACAGGCGGCCGACACCTCTGGTGTAACTACCAGCCGAATCACACAAATCAGAATAACTCTGATTTGGCTCTCTGGCCGCCTCAGAGATGGAGGCTACAAGGGCAGAAGCTAAATCGCTATTTATTTTTTACCCTACCAAAGTTAAGCCGTAATTTAACGTTTAAATCTGTCTCCTCCGACCATCCGTACTGTCCTTGGCGTCCTTCATAAGCCACGTCAGCCGCGGGGCTCGTCCCTCATCACCGTTTCTGAGAGATAACGGGCGAAAATTTTATATTCTTCCTCCGACAGCGGGGCGGGCGAGGACATTATAACGAGCCGGTGTCCGTTAAAACCTCTCCTGTACGGAGGGTGTACGTGTTCAAAGCCATTGGCGCGGTAACCGGCCCTCTCATAAAAGTTCTTTCTGCGTACGGAGATATCATCCGCTGGTGGGTCGATCTCCAAAATCACGCCTTTGCCGCCGCGTGAAAGTAATTCCAGCGCCCCCGCGCCATAATTTTTGCCTCTCAGCTCCGGCAGAATGCAGAAGTGCTCCACATAGACGAAACCCCTCGTCTCCCAGCAGAGAAGCAGTCCGAGAAAGATATCACCGTCGAAGATGAGATTGAAATGATAATCCTCATCGGCTAGGGCGGCGCTCTGGCTCTCCGCGGTACGCCGCTCGTGCAGCGGGAAGCTTTCCGCGTACAGCTCCATCGCCGCGCGGAATCTTTCGTCTTTATCCGTCTTTATCCTTAACAGCTCCATGTTCTATCCACGCCCCACAGTCCGTAATTTCTCAGTTCTGCAAATAGTATATTAGATAAATTTCAAAGTTGACAAGTTAGCATGTGCTAATGTATCATATGTACGTTGGTTAGCTAGTGCTAACAAATGCGGATGAAGGGATGTGTGGCTTATGGTGAAAAACTCTTTGGAGTCGCTTATCGCCTTTCACTGCGCGCCGACTTTGGCGGGGATAAAGGCGGCTAATCTCTTTACGTGGCACCATATGAAGGAAGATATGGCGGGTGGGCTGATAGACGCCGCGCGTTCGCGCCTCGCTCCCTACGGCATCAGCATGGAAATCCTCTGCCAGTGCGAGAGGTACGCCCTGATTCTCGTCTACCGCGAGAAGATGCTCGGCAGGGCGTTCACCCCGGAGGCCGAATGTTTCCTTGAGGGATATGGCTACGCCGCCGGTTCCAGCGTCGCTGAAAAACTTGCCGTTTTGAAGAGCCGCCTCACCCTCTGCGGCGAGTTTCCCCATGAGATAGGGGTCTTTCTCGATTATCCGCTGGAGGATGTCCGCGGCTTTATTGAAAACAGGGGAGGCGGCTGTAAGGCCTGCGGCACCTGGAAGGTCTACGGTGACAGAGATAGAGCCCAGGAGCTCTTTGAACGCTATAAAAGGTGTACGGATTATTTCTGCAAAAAGATAGAGGCCGGTCATGAAATGGCGCAGCTGCTGACGGCGGTGCCCTCCTTCAATTAAATGAGTCCACAGGTAAAAGGAAAGGCGGAAAAATAATGGGTAAAATAGCAGTGATCTATTGGAGCGCGGGTGGAAATACCGAGGCGATGGCGAAGGCTATAGCCAGAGGAATATCCTCGGAGAATGTCGGGGCGGATGTATTCAGCGTCTCCGAATTCGGCAGTAAAAGCGTGAACGATTATGAAAAGCTCGCCCTTGGCTGCCCCTCTATGGGCGCCGAAGTTCTTGAGGAGTGTGAGTTCGAGCCTTTTCTCTCCTCGATAGAGTCAGGACTCGCAGGTGAAAAGGTGGCGCTCTTCGGCTCCTACGGCTGGGGCGACGGCGAATGGATGAGGAACTGGGAGGGGCGGATGCGCGGCGACGGCTGCCTGCTATTTGAAACCGGCCTCATCATCAATCTTACCCCCGACGACGAGGGAATAAAACAGTGCGAGGAATTTGGAGCGCGCTTCGCTAAATTTTAAGAAATTGACCGTCCGCCGCACGGCGGCAGTTGATAAAGTTTTATGGCTACCATGCCGGCCATAAACCGCACAGAGGGGGAAGATCTCTGACATGAGGATCTTCCCCTTTTGTTTTTATATCTCTCCGGCTCTTCTTATCCGGCCTCGATACAGCGGCATATTGAAATTCAACCATGCCCCCTCTTCGGCCGTCCTTCCTCTCAGGCGGCGGAATAGGGAATTTTTAATGGTCAGATTTCAGCCCCGCGCCGCAGATCGGGATAAGGCAGTCCCGGGGAGCGCCGTACATTTCAGCGCAGGCCATATAGCCCGCGAGGTTCGCGGCGGTGGTGTGCTCGCAGTAGATACCCTTGGCGGCGAGCAGCCCCCGCGCCTCCAGTATCTTTTCCTCCGGCGCGGGAACCATCTTTACCCCGTGACGGTAGACATATTCGAGTATCTCCCTGCCGCGCATCGGCTCGCCGATCGCTATTCCCTCCGCGAGCGTTTTTTGCGGCGACACCTTCGCCGGTTCGCGCAGTGAATTTTTTACTGCTTCCAGCAGCGGCGCGCAGCGTTCGCTCTGCACGGCGATCACCTGCGGGAACCTCTCGATAAGCCCGGCCTCCGCCAACTCCTCCAGCCCCTTCATGACGCCGAGGAATAGCGTGCCGTTTCCCACGGGGACGATGATATTCGCGGGGATCCTCCCCAGCTGTTCATAGACCTCGTATATATATGTCTTGGTGCCCTCGTAAAAGAATGGATTATAGACATGGCTCGCATAATAGTTTCCCTCCTGCGAAGCCTTCTCCCGGCAGATAGCGGCGCAGTGGTCGCGCGAGCCGGGGACGATCGTACAGGTCGCTCCGTGGGCGCGTATCATCGCAATCTTTTTCGGCGAGGTACCCTCGGGGACGAATATCTCGCAGGAGATGCCCGCTCTGGCGGCGTAGGCGGCGACGCTGTTTCCCGCGTTCCCGCTTGAATCCTGTACGACATGCTTCACTCCAATGGCCCTGCAGTGGGAGATGAGAACCGCCGCGCCGCGGTCCTTGAATGACAGCGTCGGCATCTCGTAATCCATCTTCAGGAGAATGTCGTCGTTAAAGCGCGTAACGGGCGTCATGCCCTCTCCGAGCGTGATATCGCGCCACGCTTCGCCCTCGGGCGGCATGAAGGCGCAGTAGCGGAACAGACTCCATTCTCCGTGGTCGACCTCCGCGAGGTCGAATTTCGGCGGCCTGTAGTCGAGCTTCCAGAGGCCGCCGCATTCGCATCCGGCTTTAAGCGTCGCCGTATCGCTCTTTTTCCCGCAGCGGGAACATATATAATTCATTAACTATTCACTCCCCTTTACATTCTTCGCGGCCTGATTCTTTCCGTAGACCTATTCAGTTTATACCGCTGCCTATAATTATTACCCCTTTTTACCATATTTTAACAAAGTATCTGTGTTGGTCATAGCATGCTGCCGCTCGAACCAGGAGGTTTCGTCTCTCCCCATCTTGGCGCCTCTGCATAACATTTCGACGGTAGCAGCGGACGTTACCGCCTCGCGCCGGTGTTCGACAGGGACATATGTCGGGATAAATTCGTGAGGCTGAAAGATAAATTGCGGTTTAGCTTTTGACTTTGCTCTTACAGCCTCCCTCTCCGAGGCGGCCAGGGAGCCAAATCAGAGCTCTTCTGATTCGTGCGATTCGGCTGGTAGTTACATCAGAGGTGGATCGCCGCCGTTTTTGCGGCGAGACGGAAGGAGTGTTGCTCTGTATGGCGCGGAAACCGCGCCATA
>NZ_JAJBUX010000082.1 GCF_020860125.1 Cloacibacillus sp.
ATTTTCCTGTTATCATGTAAAATTCACAAAACCTATTTACATTTTTTATAGAAAAAAGATAAACAGCGATTTAGCTTTTGACTTTGCACTTTTAGCCTCCCTCTCTGAGGGAGGTGTCGGCCGCCTATTTTGGGCGGCTGACGGAAGGAGTGTTGCTCTGTTTGGCGCGGTTCCCGCGCCAAACAGAGCCCGCGGCAAAAGCCGCGGGAGAACCGAAGGTCAACTCTCCCTTACCCCGCTTCGCGGGGAGCTCCCTCGGAGAGGGCGCCTTTAAGGGCAAAGTCAAAAGCTAAACCGCTATTTATCTTTTACTCCCTCGAAGCTGAACCGCTATTTATCTCTTTTTTCATCCGAAGGAAATCGTAATTTATCTCTTTTCCCATCCGAAGGAAATCGGCGTTTAGAAGTGCGAGTTGCTAAATGAAATGGGGGCTCCGATACCGGAACCGTATCTTCATACGGTGAGGATTCGGAGCCCCCATTTTATGACGCAAATCGTGCTTATAAACGCCGATTTAGCTCCTGCCTCAGTAGACGCTGCCGGCTGCGATCGTCAGTTCTTCCAGCAGAGCCTCGATCCTGCCGGTCACGGGATGGTCCTCGAGGCCGTAGGCCGAGGCCAGGAGCTCCATGCGCGGGAAGGCGAGCCAGGTGCAGCCGTTTTCATCCTCCCATATCGAGATGCGCAGGGGAAGGTCAAGCGAGATGCTTTGGTCGGCAAGCATGAGGTTCGTCCCGACCTTCGGCGAGCCAAAGACGAGTACCGTGGTAGGACGCAGCTCCATACCGACATCTTCCGCGTTCTTCCGGTGGTCGAACTTCGCAAAGAGCGGTATGCCGCGTTTTTTGAGCTCTCTCTCAAGCCGCGCAACGCTCTCTTCCACAGAAAACTGCCCCTCATAGAGGAAGAGCCTGCCGTCGTCGTAATTTGTGGCGATGGTTCCGCCGAAGGCCGCCGCGATCCTGCGCCCCAGGTTTGTGAAATCGACTCCCTCCCGGTTGGCCATCAGGGTGACGCATACCAGCTCCGAGGCATCGGTGAAGCGGCTCAGGAATGAGCTGTAGCCCGGCACCAAACCCTTGATGTCCATAAGGCCGCGGTGCCCGTAGAAGTGCCAGCCTGCCACCGCCGGTACGGTATCCCCGCCCGGCAGTTTCCACGGCGAGTAGACCAGCGCCTTATTCTCCGCGCGGCCGATCAGCGCCGTGCCGGCAAGCCCGATATCCCAGAAGGATATATCCTGCGCGCTGGCCCACACGTCGGAAAAACCTCTCAATGAAGAAACGGCCTCCGGCGCGATCTTTTCGCCGTCAGCGCCGTAGCTGACCGCCGTCTCCGCCGGGTCTATGCAGAGAGGGTCTTTTTTGAATCTCTCGTGCACGTTTCCCGTGAGGCTCACATCCTCCTGATGGAATTTATCAAGCTCTTCGGCAAAGGCCGTGCGGCGTAGGCCAAGGAAATCTATCTGATTTTTCTTGACGAAGGCGCGGTAACTCATACCGCTCACGCGCTCTATGACCTCCGTCAAGATCGCGAAGTTTGTCGCGCTCAGCTCCACGCCGGAGCCGGGCGTGAAGACAAGCGGAATATCTTTGACGAGCGCAACGGCCTTCGTGAAATCAAAACCCTCCGCGGCGCTCCACTCCTGCCGCTTATGGTAGTCCGCGATGCCCGAGGCGTGGCGCAGCAGTTCAAGCAGGGTGATTCCGCTCCATGCCGCGGGAAGTTCCGGCAGATACTTCGCCGCCCTCTCCTCTACATTCAGAGTTCCCCGTTCGTGCAGCTGCATCAGGGCCACCGCCGCGAATGCCTGCGAGATCGGCCCGGCGGGCCACATCGTGTTCACCGAAGCGAGGCGGCGCTCCTTCTCCGATGAGAAGCCGTACCCAGCCACACGCGGGATATAGGGCGCCTGCACGATGGCAAGGGTAAGCCCGGGAATCTCCCTCTTTTCCATAAATTCCCAGATCATCTCGTCCACATACCGTCCAAGATACGAGACATCCGCGCTTCCCCTGGTCTTTAGCCCTTTACGTCCTTCCGTATTCATTGCCTGCCCCATTTTCTTTCTCCGTCCCGTCTGTCGCGCGGCACGGCATATGATACAGCGTGCTGTACCGCCAATATAATAACCGTGATTTTTGCTTTATAAACCGTGGACCGCCAGCCTGGCGGCAACTATCTAGGACGTCAGGAGCTTGGCGCGCTGACGGCGTACTGCGGCTCATCATAGCTGCAGCTTGGCGCGTATCTTGATATAAAGGAAATGTAGAACGCCCATCCGGCAAGTATCAGTACGCCAGCGATTATTTTTTTCATCTCTCCGCAACTCCCCTCATCGAAAATTTCTTTTCTTTCTTATGACTAATTGTAATTATAAAAGTTTCAGTTGATATGTCAAGCAGAATGATTGTAGATTTTAGCGCAAGTAACATATTACGAAAAAAGTAAATTTATATCTCATTATGTCACGCACCTGTGGCAATTGGACGCAATTTTTGAAGAAAAGCTGTTTGCGCGCGGCGCAGGAGCGTCACGATAAGTACCGGCACGAAAAGACGTGGCCCGGTTTCCCCCTATTCCGGGAACCGGGCCTAGCAGTAGCTTTCTTGATTTTTTGTATCACAGGCGAACGCCGCGCGTTATTCTATCTAAAAACGGGTATTTTTTCCGCTCAGCCGTCCGGCGGCGATCAGAATTCCACGTTCTGCCCAAGCCCCTTGCGCGCCGCCTTTTCGCAGAGATAGTCCGCCGCGGCGATGTCGAAGAGCGCCATGCCGACGGATTTGAAGAAGGTGGTCTCGCTCTCTTTTTTACGTTTGCCGCCGATCAGCTCAGCGAGCGTGTGGATATCGCCGCGCCGCAGCGCGCCGTTTTCCAGCGGCGTTATCAGGTCGCCGGTCTCGTCCAGCGCGTGGGGGGTGTCAACATAGACGTCGCCGCCCGTGAGCTTGAAGAGTCCGTCGGGGAATTCCCGCATGTCGGGCATGTAGGAGCCGATGCCGGAGAAGGCGTGTCCCGCGAGCAGCTTTTCGTCGTCGGGAAAGAGCGGGCTCTTGGAAGGGGTGGCAGTCATCACCGCCTCCGTCTTTTCGAGCAGCTCCACGGCGCTCGCGGCGCTCTTTACCTCCACGCCAGGCAGCACCGCCTGCAGTTGTTTCGCGAACACGGGAAGTTTTTCCGTCATCGCGTCGTATATCCAGACCTCTTTAACGCCTTTGCGCGCCGCGCAGCCGAACTGCGCCTGCCAGTAACCCTGCGCCCCCGTACCGACAAGCCCTAAGGAACGGATGTCGGCGCGCGCCGTGTTTTTTATGCCCGCGCCGCCGACGGCCCCGGTGCGGAGCGCCGTCACCATTTTGCCCTCAAGCAGCGCCTTCGGCTCTCCCGTCTCCGCGTCAAAGAGCATCACCGCGCCGTTGATGAAGGGCATCCCCTTTTGCGGATTGCCGGGGCGCAGCGTGAGGAGCTTACAGCCCCAGGCCTCGGGCGTGACGCAGGGCATGAGCATCAGGGAGTCGCTGCCGTTAAGCGAAATGTTCGAGCGCAGCGGCATCGCGAAGTTTCCCTCGTCCGCGAAGAGCATCGTCCGCTCTATCTTTTCGGTCAATTCGTCGAAGTCTACCGTCTCAACCAGCGTCTTTTCGTTAAGTATCAGCACTTGTATCCGCTCCTTTTCTAAGAAAGTATTATTTTGCCGCTGGAAAAATCTATCTGTGCCGCAGCCTGCCGGTAAGAGGCGGCTTTCTCAAATTTCGGCAAGTGATGTACAAAAGCAGGGTAAATCTCATAAAACCGTTCTACAGCCGCCGCTCACAATGCTAGGCGCGGCAGCGTGCCCAAGGCTTACATATGGCCGCCGTTTCAAAGTCCTTCTCCCGCTATTCCCGGGGGTGAACGGAGCGCAGGTAGGCGTAGAGCGTAAACTTGCTCTTTTTCATCTCTTCGGAGAGGCGTTCCATCGCCCCCTTGACAAGGAAAAAGCCCATCTCGTCGAGGCGGGCCACCACCTTGACCTTGTCGGAGCGCGGCAGCGCGGATAGGTCGCCGCCCCACTCCTTTTTGACCGACGCGATCGAGTCGGATACGACGTCGCCGACCTCCTTCGAGAAGTGTTCGCAGTAGTTCTCCGCGCCTTCCCCAGGGGCGTCCGCACGGAAAAACTCGTCTAGCGCCTCCCGCGCGGCGGCGATCTTAGTGACGTCCATGTTGATACAGAGGAAGCCGACTATGCGCCCGGCGGCATCCCTGATAAAACAGACGCCGCATTTGAGGAGCCGCCCGTCTCCGGTCCTGGCCCGGTAGTTGTAGACCCCCGTCATCTTCTGGTACTTGGGGTCCTTCAGCATCCGCAAGCCGAAATCCGTCATCGGCGAGCCGACGCCGCGCCCGCTCACCTGGGCGTTGGCGCAGGCGATGATCGAATGTTCGGGGTTTGAGACGTCGTGCAGCAATATTTCACAGTCCCTGCCGAGTATCTCCCCAAGCCCCTTCACCAGGTCCATGTAGGACAGCAGCTCCGTTGGTATCTTGCGTTTATTCATCCTCCGCAGCCCTCCTGACTTCACTGGCCTTATTTTATCATAAATAAATTGTCGATAACAATATTTTTTAATTTTTCGCAAAAAATGATGTCGATAGCTGACGGTATCTTGCTTTTTCTATATTTATTAGTTTTGTTCCCTGAATGAAAATCTTCTTTTTTCTGCCTTCATACGATATAATTAACAAAATATTGTTGATACATATATAATTATCAAGAGGCTTGTGAAGGGAGAAATTACCGTCATGATGAATTTTACAAGGACGATCGACGCCATCGACGCCCACACCGCGGGGGAGCCGATCCGCGTCGTCACCGCGGGCGTCCCGAAGGTGGAGGGGCGGACGATGCTCGAGAAGATGGAATATTTTGGCTGGCGTTACGACAATATCCGCTGCATGCTGCTCAAGGAGCCGCGCGGCCACAAGGATATGTTCGGCGCGGTCCTGGTGCCGCCGGTAACCGACGACGCCGACCTCGGCATCCTCTTTATGCATAACGAGGGGATGAGCACGATGTGCGGCCACGGGACGATCGGCGCGGTGAAGGCCGCCGCGGAGACGGGGCTTCTTGAGCTGCGCGAGGGAGAAAACATCATAAAGATCGACGCTCCCGCCGGACGTATCACGGCGGAGGCGGCGGTAAAGGAGGGGCGCGTGGAGCGCGTCGCCTTCACCAACGTTCCGGCCTTCGTCTATAAAGAGAATGTAAAGATACCTGTGGCGGGGATCGGAGAGGTGGAGGCGGCGATCGTCTACGGCGGCGCCTTTTATATATTCGTCGAGGAGGAGAAGCTGGGGCTGCGCGTGCTGCCGGAGCAGACGGCGGCGCTCGTCGCGCGCGCGATGGAGATGAAACGCTGGGTGAACGCCAATCTTGACATCCGCCACCCGGAGAAGCCGCAGATCAGCGGCATTTACGGCGTGCTTATCACCTCCCCCGTCGAATGGACGGAGTACGGCTGCCGCAGCCGCCACATCTGCGTATTCGCCGAGGGCGCGGTGGACCGCTCGCCCTGCGGTACTGGAACCTCCGCGCGGATGGCGCTGCTGGTATCGCGCGGCACGTTGAAGGTGGGCGAAAAATTCCAGGCGGCGAGCATCATCGACACAAAGTTCGAGGGGACGCCGCTCGCCGCCGTCACCGAGAGCGGATACGAGGCGATCATCCCCAAGGTCGCGGGGCCGGCCTGGATCACGGGCTTCAACAAGTTCGTCCTCGACCCCAGCGATCCGCTGCCGGAGGGCTTCCTGCTCTGAGCCGCCGATTTTTCGCCTCTTCCATGCCTGGGGTGGAACAGGGCGGCCCAAAGAGGAACAATGAGTCTCTCCCCGCACCTGACCGGCGGAATATATACGAGCGATCGATAAAATTTTATGAAAATCAGAAGGGACTGAGCGAAAATGACATACCGCTCCAAAGAACTCGGACTTTTTTCCGGCAAGGGGTCGTCCTCGCGCCGCGCGATCTATAAGGGCTGCGGCTACGACGACGGCGACCTCGCCAAGCCGCTGATCGGCATTGTAAACACCGCGAACGATGCGGGGCTCGGCCATGTGCACCTTGACCGCCTCGCGGCGCGGGTGCGCGCGGGCATTCTACAGGCGGGCGGCACGCCATTTGAGTTCGGCACCATCGCCACCTGCGGCGCGGTGCCCATCGGGATGCCGCACTTCCGCTATGAGCTGGTCATCCGCGACGTCATCGCCTCCTCCGTCGAGATAATGACCGGCGTGCAGCTGCTGGACGGCCTTGTGCTGCTCGCCTCCTGCGACAGCATCATCCCCGGCGTCCTTATGGGCGGCATCCGCGCCGATGTCCCCTGTATCGTGCTGACGGGCGGCCCGCAGGAGGTCTGCAAGAGCGGCGGACGCAGCGTCGTGATGAGCGAGCTGGACCAGCTCGTATTCGGCGCGGATTACGCGAGCGGCGAGGCGCGCGAGAAGATACGTTACCTCGAGGATCACGTCTGCCCCGGCCCTGGCGCCTGTTCGCTGATGGGCACGGCGAATACGATGCAGATTTTGATGGAGGGGCTGGGAATGGCGCTGCCTGGCTCGTCCACGGTTCCCGCCGTCTACGCGGAGAAGGAACGTTTCGCGACGCAGACGGGACGCCGCATCGTGGAGCTCGTCAAGGAGGGCGTGAAGCCGAAGGATATCCTCACACGCGAGGCGCTCTTGAACGGCGTCATCCTCACGATGGCTCTCGCGGGCTCGACCAACGCGGTGCTGCACCTGCTCTCCTTCGCGCGCGAGGTGGGAGTGGAGCTGACGCTCGACGATTTTGACAAATTATCGGAGACGATACCCGTCATCAGCCGCGTCATCCCGACGGGAAAGGCGACGGTCATCGACCTCTACAACGCGGGCGGCGTCCCCGCCGTCCTCGGCGAGATGAAAGACTTCCTCCACCGGGAATGCCTCACCGTCTCCGGACACACAATCGGCGAGATAGCGGCGCAACGCCGCTCCTCCGACCACGATACGCTGACGACCGTCGAGGCCCCCGTCTTTAAAAACGGCGGCATCGCGGTGATGAAGGGCAACATCACGCCCAACGGCGCGATCTGCCGCACGACGACCATCTCCGAGAAGATACGCAGGTTCGCGGGACCGGCGCGCGTCTTCAACTCCGACGAGGAGGCGCACCACGCGGTGGTGACGGGCGATATCAAAAGCGGCGACGTCGTCGTAATCCGTTATGAGGGGCCGCGCGGCGCGCCCGGCATGCGCGAGATGATGATGACGACCGACGCGCTGGTCGGCATCGGCATGGGACAGGAGGTATTCGTACTCACCGACGGGCGTTTCTCGGGCTTTACCGAGGGGGCAGCGATCGGCCATATCTCCCACGAGGCGGCGGTCGGCGGCGTGATCGCGATCGTCGAGGACGGGGACATCATCGAGATAGACATCCCCGGGCGCACGGTGAACCTCGACCTGCCCGAAGAGGTGATCGCGGCCCGCCTCGCGAAGTGGAAGCTACCCCTCAAAAGGGAGCGCGGCATCCTCGGCATCTACGCGAAGAGCGCCCTCCAGGCCCACCTGGGCGCGATGATCGACGACCGCGTGACCGAAGAAGAACAGGTGCGGCGGAAGTTTTAGGCGGAAGGCGCTTCAACTATCTGAGGCAGCCTTCATTGAAGAATATACGGGCGGATTCGTTTACGCGAACCGCCCGTCGTTTATCCCGGTTTTTCCGTCAAATGGGCGGCAGGCTTTTAGGTGTTAAATTTGCAAAGCGGCTGCCCGCTCCGCTTTATTTTGCTTTTCCACATTTACTTTTCATATAAATCACATATTCAACCTATAATAACGCCTATTACCCACTTAATCAATTCCAGAGAATATAGTTCAATTTAATTATTAATTATTGACAAAAATTAATATTAAAATTATGATTTAATAGATTTTAATTTTATATTTTAATATGTATTTTTGTTCGCAGTTGACACTGCGCGAAAAATATATGCAGCCCAAGAGACGGCTGTCTGGCTTCCGGCGCAAGGGCAAATATAGATATTCGCTTCAGAGGATACAAGACCAAACAGAGTGAGGTGAGGCAGGATGAAAGATAAAACTCTTTGGGGGCTGAACCTCTCCGCCTTTTTGATGATGATCGGGGTGGGGATGATCGTCGCCCTGCTGCCGCAAAAGATCATAGAGTTAGACGGTAATGGCGGCAATGTAGGTTATTTGGCCTTGACGTTTGCCGCCGCATATATCGTATTGCAGATTCCCGTCGGGGCTATGGCGGACAGATTCGGCTTCAAGCGTTTTTTAGCTTTGGGATATTTTATATGTTTCCTGACTGGGCTATGCTACTATTTTTCCTCCGGCTCGGCCATGATATTTCTCTCACGCCTGCTGCAGGGCACGGGCGAGGCTCCAGTCTGGGCGCTCGCGCCCGCGCTGCTGTCGTTAAAGTACGCCTCCTCCAAAGGGACCGCGGTAGGCTCATATAATGCGGTAATACATATAGGACTCACCATCGGGCCAATGCTTGGCGTGCTCCTTATCAGGGTGCTGTCGCCGGAAAATCTCTTTCTCCTCTACGCCTTTGCCTGCCTCGCCGGAGCGGTTCTGACCATCTGGCTGGTTGACGATGTCCGCGCTGGAGAAAACATGGGAGATACCTTCAATATATCCAATATCGCGGCAATGATCAAAGAACCGTCTGTGTTTACCGCCCTTGCCGGCATTACCCTGTACGGTTCCGGATACGGGATATTCCTCACGGCCATGCCGGCCTATCTTATTGAAGAAAGAGGGTTCAGCCCCGCCTATATCGGTATCTTTTTCTCTCTGTTTTACATCGCGATCAGTATCTCGCAGCTGATAACGGGGAGGCTCTGCGACCGCTTCGGGGCGAAGGTATTTATGATCTTCGGACTCTTTCTCGCGTCACTGGGGCTTGGAGCCTCGCAGCTTTCCGCCACGGCAGCCGGGATGTTATCCGCACTCACTATTTCAAGTATCGGCCTCGGCATATTTTATCTCGCCTCAATGATATTCTTGAACGACACAGTTGACGAGAGATATAAAGGGACGATTTCGGGAGCCTATTATCTGTTTTGGGGGGTCGGGATGTTTTTTGGCCCGCCGCTGCTTTCATTATCATCGGCAAGAGGCGGCGCCGATTTTTCTTTAAGATGTTACGCGGCGCTATATTTAGCGCTTTCAGCTGTAATGGCCATGAGGTTTTATCGAAAACAGAGGAGATAATATTTTGTCACGGTGAACCGGGGGAGAAAAACTTGTATCTGCCAAGCCAGCTATAAAAGGGCGTTCCGCCGTTTTTATACAAACGAAACGCCCTTATTTTTCGCCGCTTTGCGAGGGCGGAGTGATTTTTATTTACAGCTTCATCAATTCAAGCGCGAGCCCCGCGGTATCCTCGAGGTTTTTCACCGTGATGCGCTCCGCGGTGGTGTGGACCCTGTCCATGCCGGTGCCGAGGACCACGGCCTTTATGCCGCCCGCGTTCATGGTGTTCGCGTCGCTGCCGCCGCCGGTGGAGCCGATGACGGGCGTCAGGCCGATTTTCCTGCAGGCCTCTGCGACGGAGACGACAAGCGGATCGTCGTCGGACTGCGTGTACCCCGTGTAGCTGGTCGTCGCTTTGCAGTCGAGCTCCGCGCCGAAATCGCGGCAGGCCTTTTCAAGGCATTCCACCATGTGCTTCGTCTGCGCCTCAAGTTTAGCGTTGTCGCGGCTTCTCACCTCGGCCTCGATGTAGGCGCTGGGGCTGACGATGTTTGTCGCGCCGACGGCTTTGAAGGTGCCGATGTTCGCCGTCGTCTCCTCATCGATACGCAGCAGCTTCATCGCGGCGACGGCGGCGGCTCCAACCTGTATGGCGCTGACGCCCTTTTTGGGGGCGAGGCCGGCGTGCGCCGCGACGCCCTTTATTTCGGCGCGTATCTTCGTCTGTCCCGGCGCGGCGGTGATTATCTTGCCCGCGTCGCCGCTGGAGTCAAAGATGACGGCCTCTTTCGCGGAGAGTTTGGAGTAGTCGAGGGCCTTGGAGCCGATCATGCCAACCTCTTCCCCAACTGTGAGGACCACCTCAACGGCGCGGTGGGCAAGCCCCTGTTCGCGCGCCGAGGCGACCGCCTCGATAATCGCCGCGACGCCGGATTTGTCGTCGCCGCCGAGTATCGTGCTGCCGTCGGTATGTATCACGCCGTCGGTGATGATGGGGCGGATGCCTTTGCCGGGGGTCACGGTATCGATATGGGCGCTCATGAGAAGCGCCGGAGCCTCTCCCGCGAAGAGCGCTATGACGCTGCCGGCCTCGTCTATACGGACATCGCAGCCAAGCGCCTTGAGATCCGCTGAGACGCGGGCGGCCATCGCCGCCTCGTTTCCGCTTTCGCTGTCTATGGCGAGGTATTCAAGGAAATTTTTCAGGAGACGTTCTTTGTTTATCATCTTTTCATCCTCTTTCATCTTTCGTTGGACTTTACCCTATAAATTATACTCTACGGAAAGACAATACCTAAAAACTCTGTGCAATTATACAGGCCCGCTGATTGGACGTGTCAGGCAATGGCGCATATAGACGGCGGATTTTATCTACATGAACAGTCCGGCGCCTGGGCCCAGCGGCAGGCTGAAGAACATCCAGACGACGAGCAGCAGCGACCAGCCGATGAGGAAGAAGATCGAGTAGGGCAGCATCGTCGAGATGAGCGTGCCGATACCGGAGTTCTCGTCGTATTCCTTCGCAAAGACGATTATCATCGCAAAGTAGGACATGAGCGGCGTGATGATGTTCGTCGTGGAGTCTCCGATCCTGTAGGCGACCTGGGTCAGCTCCGGCGAGTAGCCAAGGAGCATAAACATCGGGATGAAGACCGGCGCGAGGATGGTCCACTTCGCGGAGGCAGAGCCCATGAAGAGGTTGATGAAGGCGCTGAAGAGGATGAAGAGGATCATCAGCGGAATGCCGCCGATGCCCGTCGATTCGATGAACTGCGCGCCTTTCAGGGCGATGATGGTGCCGAGGTTGGTGTAGCTGAAGTAGCTTATGAACTGCGCCGCCACGAACGCGAGGGCGATGTAGGCGCCCATAGAGGACATCGCCTTGCCCATCGCGCCGCAGACGTCTTTATTGTCTTTGAATTTGCCGGAGACATAGCCGAATACCACCGAGGGGATGAGGAAGAAAAACATGATAAGCACGATGATGCTCTGCATGAGCGGCGCGCCGGCGATGAGGCTTCCCGTCTTGGGGTTGCGCATGAAGGAATCGGCGGGCAGGCAGACCAGCACCACGAGCAGGGTCATCACGAGCAGGGTGATGTTGGCCATCCGCAGGGCCTTCTGTTCCTTCGCCGTGATCTGATTGGACTCGAAGGCGCCCTCGAGGAATTTGCCGTTGTATTTGCCGAGACGCGGCTCGACGATGTAGTCGGTGACGATCGTGCCGATGATCGTGATGAGGAAGGTGGAGGCGATCATGAAGTACCAGTTGGCGGTGGGCTCGACGGAACGCGCCGCGTCGAGGATGTGCACGGCCTCCGTCGAAATGCCAGAGAGGAGAGGATCGGTGGTTCCGATGACGAGGTTCGCCGAGAAACCGCCGGAGACGCCCGCGAAGGCGGCGGCCAGTCCGGCCATCGGGTGACGCCCGTAAGCCATAAACATCAGCGCGCCGATCGGGATAAGCACGACGTAGCCTGCGTCGGAGGCGATGTTGGACATGATGCCGAGGAAAACGACGACCGGCGTGATGAGGCTGCGCGGGGTGACCGCCACGGTGCGCTTGAGGATCGTCGGAATGTAACCGCTGGTTTCCGCGACGCCGACGCCAAGCATCGCTACAAGCACGACGCCGAGGGGCGCGAAGCCGGTGAAGTTCTTTACGGCTGAGGTGAGCATATAGATGACGCCCTTTTGGTTGAGCAGGCTGACGGCGGTGATCGTCTGCATCTCCACCGTGTTTGTGGCGCGGTTGATAAGTTCGCCGGAGGCGGAGACGCCCATCGCCGCGAATATCGCGGAAAGAAGCGCCGTCACGGCGGCGAAGATCGCAAAGAGCGCGATCGGGTGCGGCAGTTTGTTGCCAACGCGCTCAACTCCATTGAGAAAACGGTCGAACAGAGAAACCTTCTTCTTTGTTTCGGCTGTCATTACAAAATTCCCCCTGAATATATTTTATGAATAAACTGTATAGAGCCACAGTTGATCCCACGTACGATTACGTTACCTACGTATATAAATTTACAATAGAGTCTATTGCTTGTTAAATAAAATAATTAATTATAAAATACTTGAATATTTAAAAATTGTCAATATTTTTTTATAACATGCTCATATCATAAAGGATAACAGTTTTTATACAATGATTAATAA
>NZ_JAJBUX010000083.1 GCF_020860125.1 Cloacibacillus sp.
ATGGGTTCAAAATCGTTAAAGCTGAGGGGGGAGAGTCCGAGCACCCTGTAGGTGGCGGGGTTTTCCGCGGCGTAGAGCAGGGTGTAGCCGTCGGCAGGCAGGTTGGCGACCATCGTCGTGGCGACCGCGCCCGTGGCGCCGGTCTTGTTCTGCAGGATGATGGTCTTGCCGAGGTATTTTTCCGCCAGCGG
This sequence comes from Cloacibacillus sp., assembly GCF_020860125.1. Classification (NCBI taxonomy): domain Bacteria; kingdom Thermotogati; phylum Synergistota; class Synergistia; order Synergistales; family Synergistaceae; genus Cloacibacillus; species Cloacibacillus sp. The sequence continues at coordinate 192 of NZ_JAJBUX010000083.1, forward strand.
CGTGATGGCACGCGATACTCCGTCGCAGCCGCCGCCCGCTCCCCACTGGATGATACCCTGGATATTTTTCTCAGGGTAGGCCGCGAGGGCCTCCTGCGCGATAAGGACAGCTATAAGCGCCAGCAACAGTATTTTTCTCATTTTGCATACTTCCCTTCTTCGGTAATTTTATTTATGTTTCGGTAAATCGTTGAGGAACTTCTCACAGGCGGCGGCCATCACCTCCACCGGCGGTGTTTCGCCCGTCCAGATACGCACAGCCTCCGCTCCCTGATAGACGAGCATCCACATGCCGTCCAGCGTCCGGCAGCCGCACGCGGCGGCTTCGCGCAACAGGCGCGTCTCGCGCGGATTGTAGACGATGTCACATACAAAGTGGTGCGGCGAGAGCAGCGAGGCGTCGAAGGTGAGCCCCTCGGCGGCTGGCCACATTCCCAAGGAGGTGGCCTGAACAACGATATCGGTATCCGCAAGCGCGCTTTCGATATTGGCGTTGTCGAGTGCCATAGCCTCCGCGATGCCGACTCGCCGCGAGTTCATATCGCCGGCGAGGCTCTCTGCCTTTTCAAGACTGCGGTTCACAATGTAAAATTTCGCGCCGCCGGCGATCGCTAGGGCCGAGGCCACGCCGCGCGCCGCGCCGCCCGCGCCGACGACGAGGCATCTTTTGCCGCGCGGATCGACGCCGCCCTGTTCCCTCATAGCGCGCACAAAACCGGTGCCGTCCGTGTTGTAGCCGATTTTGCGCCCATCTTTGAAGAGCACAGTGTTCACCGCGCCAGACTCGGAGGCCGAGGGATGCAGCTCGTCCATCAGCTCTTTGACCGCCACCTTATGCGGTATCGTCACATTACAGCCCATGAAACCCATCGCCGCCATGGAGCCGACGATTCCCTCCATGCGCGAGGGCTCCGCCGGAACGGGGATATATAGCGCGTCAAGCCCCATATCCGCGTAGGCGTCGTTGTGCATCACCGCCGAGGCGGAGTGGCCGAGCGGCCAGCCGATGAGCGCCGCCGGTCTGGTATTCGCGGAGATGGGCAGCTCCCTCTTTTTGTAGGCTTTCAGCCCCGCCGCCGCCCTCTCCCGAAGCAGCGCGACACCGCAGCCGCCCGCCTCCGCCGTGACGTCCCCCCACAAAACCGCGCCATTGTCCTCTGTCATAACGTTCTTTTCCCACATAATGATGTTCTCCTTTCGTAAGCTCTTCCACATAAAACCCCGCGTCAGCCGTCAAAGGGCACGAGGTCACCGGCGGCTGAACATTAAATCTTGATCCAGCCTTCCTATTTGCCTTTGTCTGTCGTATTTCAGCGGAGGGAAACAAAAAAGACCGCGGCCCCTGCGGACGACGGTCTTGAAGTATCTCTCAGATCTTTTACTTTATCAGGTCCGAATCACTTCGCGAAAAACGCCAGAAACCCCGAGGCATCAAACGAGCGGGGAAAAGTAAAAAACCAATAAAAGTAAAAGTTTTTATTTAACAGCGCTTTTCCCATAACGTGAGCCTCCCTCTTTCGCGGACGTGACCGTCTCTTGTTTTTGTGAGGTGAATGATACTGCTGTCATTTGTATCTGTCAAGTATGTAAATGAACGGCAGTCTACCGCAAACGGCGAAAAATAAAAATTCTGTTATTTTAACGCCTTTTTCTGTACCGTCGCGCAGGCTACCGCGGCCATTATGATCGCGCAGCCCGCCAGTTCGTGCCCCGTGGGATAGAGGCCGAGGACGAGCGGCGTTATGATGAGCGCGAAGACCAGCTCAAGCGTGCAGATGAGGCTGACCAACGAGGCGGGGATGCGTTTCAGCGCGTTGAACATGAATCCGAAGCCCAACAGCCCCGCGCCGAGCGCCGAGTACTGCATCAGCGCGAATACGGCCCCGTCGATGGCCTTGAGGTCGCCCCAGCCCATCAGCACTGACTTTCCGGCGATGAGCATCGCGCCGCCGAAAAGGTGCACGTAAAAGAGCTGTATCAGCGGGTTCGTCGCGCCGCCCATCAGTATCCGGCGGGAGACGAGCGTCTGTCCGGAGAGTCCGATCAGCGAGGCGAGCGCCCACATCAGACCGGCAGGCGAGACGGAGAGCATGCCGCCCTCCTGCCCCATAAAACCGACATAGAGGCCGCCGACGATCATGAAACCCGCGGCTATCTGCATCCTAGAGGGCTTTTCATGCGTTATGAAGTATGAACCGGCCATCGTCACCAGCGGGAAGGTATAGTGCAGCATAAGCGCCTGGGGCACGGTGAGGTAAAAGCAGGAGACCATAAAGCCGCAGGCGTTCATCACCACGGTCAGGAAGCCGAGAAAAACATAGGTGCGCATGAGGCTGCGTCCGATCCTGTACCACCCCGGCCCGAGGCTGTATCTGAGGTAGAGGGACATCAGGATCACGACGAGCACCGCACGGTAACACATTACCGAGACCATGCTGACCCCCTGCGTACCGATAAACTTTGCGAGCGGGCTCATACCGCCCCATAGCACGGCGGTGCCCAGAGCCATCATCACGCCGCGTGTGTAGTTATTTTTCATCTTTTCACCTTTTCATCTCTTGAATCCGGCTATAAGTCCCTGCTTAGAGCACAGTTTTATGTAATTTACAAAGCGCACCGCCGCAGGCGGCAGGTAGCGGTTGGCGTTGTAGGCCATGTAGAGCGTACAGTGGGCGTCAAAGTCCTCCACCCTCAGGGTGCGGACGCTGAGCTTCTTGAGCACGTCGGTGACGGCGACGAAGGCCACTCCGAAACCGGCGGAGACCAGAGAAAATATCGCCTCTTCGTCAGGCGCCTCGTAGGCGACCCTGGGCACCACGTCGACGCTCTTCAGCAGGTATTCCACCAGCCGCCGGAGCCCCGAATCGTCCTCGTAGAGGATATAGGGATAGGGCTCTATCTCACGCAGGCAGATACTTTCACGCTCCGCCAGCGGATGATCGGCGGGAACAATGACCGCCATCTCCTGACAGAACAGGGGGAAGAGCGACAGGTCGGGAACCTCCTTCTCCGTGGTACAGAAACCGACGTCGAAGAGCCCCTCTTTGAGTCCCGCTATCACCTGCGGCGAATTAAGCTGTTTGAAGTTAAAGATTATCTTTTCGTTCTCTTTACGGCGCAGAAATTCGCGCGCGAGGCGCGGTACGAAACCATAGCTCCAGGGAGGATTATAGGCGATGTTGATATCGCCCTCGGTCTCGCTCGCGAGGCGCTTCATCTTTATGTTTATCGTTGTGAGCGAGTCCAGCGGCGTTATCTGCTCATAGTAGAGCCGTCCGTATTTCGTGAGGGAGATGCTGCGCTTCTCACGCTTAAAGAGCGGCACGCCGAGCTCGGTCTCCAGATTTGAGATCGAAATGCTGATCGTCGACTGTGAGATAAGCAGCTCCTCAGAGGCCTTCCTGAAATTGAGCAGGCGGGCTACTACGCAGAAATATGTCAGCTGCTGCAGCGTCATGGCGGAGACCCTCCCGGCAAAATAGTACGGAGGCGGCCTCTTGAAAAGAGAAGCCGCCTCCGTTATTATAGCTTATTTATGGGCGGGACGCGGAATGCCGAATTTCTCGGGCGATTCCTTCGCGCCGCCGGCGTCATAGAGAAGCCATGCGCTGACCGACTGGTTCTGGTTGATGTATTTGCGAGCCGCGTCTCCGGTAAGGCCAAGCTTCACGCCGCCCATCGTCTTCGCGAATTCGTCAAATTTAGGGTCGTTGTAGGCCTTGAGGTAGGCCTTCTGGAGTGTCTCATAGGCCTCTTTCGGCGTGCCCTTCTTTACAAATACGCCGAAGAAGGCGCCCCAGGGAAGGTAGGGCTTGTATTCCTTAGCGTAGAATTCCGTGATCGCGGGGACCTGCTTCACCGCCGGCACGCGCTCGGGCGAGATCACCGCGAGGGCGCGCACGTTGCCGGCGTTGATGAAGTTCACGCAGGAGAGGAGGCCAACCGCGACGGCGTCGATATGTTTGCCCATGATCGCCGTGACCGCCGGGCCCTCGCCGTCAAACTGTATCTGCGGGAATTTAACGCCGTGCACCTTTTCGATCATCGTCGTGGCGACGAAGGGAAGTCCTCCGGGGCCCGTGGAGCCCATCTTGACCGTTTTACCGGACTTCGCCGCTTCGATAAGGTCTTTGAATGTCTTATAGGGCGAATCCTTCGGGACCACTACCACGCCGACGTTGGCCATCATCAGCAGCACTGGGTCGAAATCGGCGTAGTCTATCTTCGCGAGGCCGGTGACCTTATAAAGGTTGGGGTTCTCCGCGCCAAAGAGCAGCGTGTAGCCGTCAGCGGGAAGGTTGTTTACAAATGTCGTGGCGATCGCGCCCGTAGCGCCGGTCTTATTCTGCATAATGACCGTCTTTCCAAGCTCTTTGCCCGCCATCGGCGTTATCGCGCGCGCGACGTTGTCCATCGCTCCGCCCGCGCCCCACATGATGTACCCCTGTAGATTCTTCTCGGGATAGGCGGCGAAGGCCGCCTGCGCCATCAAAGCCGTGAAAAGCACCGTCAACAATAATTTCTTCATTGTCCTCATACTTTCTTTCGTTTTTATAACAGTGATTTAATGTTTCTGTAAATCCTCAAGAAAACGTTCGCATCCCGCGGCCATCACATCAACCAGAGGCTCCATGCCCGTCCAGATACGAACCGCCTCCGCTCCCTGATAGACGAGCATCCACATGCCGTCCAGCGTCCGGCAGCCGCGCGCGGCCGCCTCGCGCAGAAGGCGCGTCTTTCTCGGGCTGTAGACGACGTCACAGACAAAGTGACGCGGCGAAAGAAGCGAGGTGTCGAAGGCGACCGTATCTTCGTTCGGGCGCATCCCTAGACGCGTCGCGTGAACGACGAAGTCCGCCTCTTCAAGAGCACCGCCGACGCTCTTTTTATCAAGGGCCAGCGGCCTGGCCGATCCCGGACGCAGCGCGTTCATATCATCGGCGAGGCGTTCCGCCATTTCGTACTCCTCCTCGCGGTTGGCGATAAAAAATTTCGCGGCCCCGGCGATCGCGAGCGCGGAGGCTACGCCGCGCGCCGCTCCTCCCGCGCCGATCATCAGGCAGCTTTTGCCGGAGGGATGAAAATCGCCCTTCTCTATCAGGGCGTGCACAAAGCCGGTGCCGTCCGTATTGTAACCGATCCTGCGCCCCTCTTTGAAGAGCACGGTGTTCACGGCCCCGGACTCGGCCGCCGAGGGGTGGAGCTCATCCATGAGCTCCTTCACGGCCACCTTGTGCGGTATCGTCACGTTGCAGCCCATGAACCCCATAGTCTCCATCGCCTTCACCGCCTCCGCGACATTTTGCGGCTCCACAGGCAGGGGCAGATAGATGGCGTCAAGTCCCATCGCGGCGTAGGCGTCGTTGTGCATCTCGGCGGAGGCTGAATGGCCGAGCGGCCACCCGATCAGCGCCGCGAGTTTCGTATTTACGGATATCGGCAGCTCCCTGTTTTTATAGGGGCACATGGCTCATGCGACCCCCCGCCATTTCTTGTAGGTCTTGGTCTGGGTGAAAATCATCAGGAAGATGAATACGCAGAGGATGAGGCTTATCGGGTTCGTCACAAATCCCTCAAGGAAGGGGAGAAGTTCGTTTTCCGCACCCTGCATCGCGCGGCGGTAGTTCGCGTCAAGCATCGGGCCAAGGATTATACCGAGCACCATCGGTCCCGTCGCGTAGCCGTATAGCCGCATGAAGTAGCCGAGCACGCCGAAGCCTATCATGTAAAAGATGTCCACGACGCTGTTCTGAATCGCGTAGGTCCCGATCACCGAGAGGATGATGACGATCGGCATGATTATGCTTTTGGGGATCTCAATTATCTTCGCGAAGGGTTTGATGCTCAGCAGCCCGAGGACGAAGAGCGCGATATTCGCCACCATCAGCAGGCTTACGATCATCCAGAAGAGGTGCGGCGTCTCGATCATCAGCATCGGCCCCGGCTTGAGTCCGTGGATGAATAGGCCGCCGATGATTATCGCCGTGATGGCGTCTCCGGGGATACCCAGGGTCAGCATCGGGATAAAGGCTCCCCCAATCGCTCCCTTGTTCGCCGTCTCAGGGGCGACTATGCCTTCGTAGGCTCCGTGGCCGAAGGGGGTCACGGGGTTGCGGGTGGTGCGCTTCGCCTGGTCGTAGGCCAGAAGCGCCGCGACGTCTCCGCCGGTCCCTGGCAGCGCGCCGATGAAGACACCAAGCAGCGCCGAACGGATGCCGAGGGGCAGGAATTTGAGAAAGGTTGAAAGGTCGGGAACGATCTTGCTGAGGTTCTGTTTCGGCGGATTTTCACCGCCGCCACGGAACTGGGTCAGCGCCTCGGAGATTCCGAAGAGTCCGATCATCGCCGTGACAAAGCTGATGCCCGCCATGAGGTTGAGGTTGCCGAAGGTATAGCGCAGTTCGCCGGTCGAGGGGTCCATGCCGACCATGCTTATGAGAATACCGATGATACCGGCCATTATTCCTTTGACTGGGTCGCCGCCGCCGATGCTTCCGATAAGCAGAATGCCCATCAGCGCGAGCAGGAAGAAGTCGCGCGGCGAAAATTTAAGCGCGAAGTTGGCGATTACCGGCGCGGCGCAGGCCAGCACAGCGACGCCGACCATTCCGGCAAACAGCGATACCGTGGTGCAGAGGCCGATAGCTTTGCCCGCCTCACCGCGCTGCGCGAGGGGATACCCCTCCATACCGGTGGCGATCGCCGCTGGAGCGCCCGGGATATTGAGCAGGATCGCCGTGATCGCGCCTCCGTAGACCGCTCCCACAAAGACGCCGCACATAAGGGCGAGCGCGTTGTTCAGCTCCCAGGAGAAGGTGAAGGAGATGAGCAGCGAGACGGCCATCGTGCAGGAAAGTCCGGGAATGGCCCCCACCCAGATACCGGCGAAGACTCCGGCCCACACGAGAGCCATTACCTGCCAGTCCATGAAGGGAATCAAAAAGTACTGCAAATTATGTAACATATCTATATACCCCCTATGGAAGGATTACTAGGAATACGTAACGGAAGATGACGACGAGGACCGCCATCGCCGCCGCCGAGATCACAAACGACTGCCAGATATATTTGCCGCGGTGCAGATAGATCATGCCGATCACCATGAATACGTAAGATGAGGGAATGAAGTGCAGGCGCGGCAACGCGATGCAGTAGACGAGCAGCAGCACAAGGACTACGATGACGTCCTTGGGAAGAAGATATCTAAAGACATTGGGCGAACCGGCCTCCGGCGCCTCTTTTTTGCATGCTTTGAAGATACAGATCAATCCGCAGATGATTATTATGACCGACGCCAGTTTCGGGAAGACCGACGGCGACGAATAATTTTCACTGGTCATGTCGAGCGCGAAATAATATCCCAGAACGCCGAATACTGTCGCGATTATCGCAAAGGCCGTCTCTCCCGGCTTTCTGTGTTTTTCAGGGACATAGACGGAAAGATCGCGCGCGGCATCGTCCTCTATCTCCGCAACTGCCTCAAGATTCTTTATTTCCTGATTCTCTTCGGGATTGCTCATTAAATTAACCTCCGTCTTTTGATTCTTAATTTACAAAGGGCCGCCTGCAGCGGATTTACGCGGTAAGCGGCCCTTTACGGTCTTTATTTATTTAGGCTGGGGAA